>NZ_KV823945.1:0-52672 GCF_001815995.1 Dietzia sp. HMSC21D01
GCCGGCCACAGCGTTTTACGCTGCGGCCGGCGCTCGGCAAGGGTCGTCGTCATCAGTCAGTGGTGTCGACCGTCAGGAGACGGCGGTGTCGATCTCGTCGATCATCGCCTCGAGCACTCCCAGGCCACCCCCGACGAGGTACCAGTTCTGGCCGTCGAGGAAGTGGACGTTGTCGTTGGTCGCGGCAGCCGTGCGGTTGAAGAGCGGGTTGTCCAGAAGCGCGGACGCTGCCTCGCCCTCGGCACCGATCGCGGCGTCACGGTCGATGACGAAGACGTGATCGGGGTTCAGCTCGGCGATCTGCTCCCAGCTGAGCGGGGCGCCGTGGCTGCCGTCCGACTCGAGCTCACCCGCGGGCGCCATGCCGAGCTCGTTGAAGATCAGGTCGAAGCGCGAGCCCGGTCCGTAACCGGTGACCTTGCCGCCTGACGTCATGAGAACGAGGGCCGTGCCCGCGCCCTCGGCCTTGGCCCTGGTCTCGGACACCATCTCGTCGATCTCGGCGAGTTCGTCCGAGGCCTTGTCCTGGGCACCGAACAGCGCGGCGATCTCCTCGACCTTCGCGCGGTTCGACGCGATCGTCTCGGAGGTGTCGGGGTCGCCCGCGATCACCTGGTCCGAGATCTTCGCGAACTCCGGCTCCATCTCCCGGGTGCGGTTACCGAACAGGATGAGGTCGGGTCCCAGTTCGGCGATGACGTCCATCTTCGGCTCCTTGAGGCTGCCGATATCCGTGTACTCGTCGCCCGAGTACGCATCCAGCGCCTCCGGGAATACACCCGTTTTCACCAGGCCGATGACCCGATCCTCCAGATCGAGCTCGTCCAGGGTGTCGGCGGCGGCGTGGCTCGTGAGCACGACGCGGGTCGGGCCCTCCCCCTCGTTGCCGCTGGACTGTGCGTCCGAACTCCCGCACGCCGTGAGCGCGCCACCGGTCAACGCGATCGCGGCCGTCGCGGCGACGATCTTGGGGAATCGCTTCATTTCACTCCTGGGCTAGTTCGGAAGGTTAGGCTCACCTTAACCACCCCCGTGGCCGATAGGCAAGTCTTAAGTATGGCTTGCCTCACTACCACGGCTCGCGCACTGCTGACGTCGTCCCGGGGGGGGGGACGGAGGACCGGATGCGGGAACGCCCCGGATTCAGGACAATCGGGGCATGACCGAACGACAGTACGACCAGGACACCGACGGTGACTACGACGAGAACACGCTGGACGGCAGCGAGGGCCTCGACGCCGACGTCATCACCAACGACAACGAGGACCTGACCGTCGACGCGCCGGAGACGTGGAAGCCGATCGAGGAGAACCACGACCTCGACGACAAGCTCGCGGCCGAGCGTCCGGACGTCGACAGCCCGGAGCCGGAAGACGAGGGGGTCTCCCCTGAGCCCCGCGACGAGATCGACGAGCTCGACCCGGACGGGGAGACCCGGGTCCTCGGCGAGGCCTGATAGACGCGACCGACCCCGGCGGGAGGGAGGTGTCGCCGTGAGCGTGCCGGACATCGCGGACGCGATGCGCGCGCAGGACCGCCGCCGCTTCCTCCCGCCGGAGGTCGTCGGAGACCACGCCCTCGACGCCCCGCTGCCCATCGGGCACGGGCAGACCAACTCCCAGCCGTCCACCGTGGCGGACATGCTGGCCCTCCTCGAGCCGTTCCGCGGCATGCGCGTGCTCGACGTGGGCTCCGGCAGCGGATGGACCTCCGCGATCCTGGGCGAACTCGGCGGGCCCGACTCGGAGATCCACGCCGTCGAGCTCGTCCCGGAGCTGGTGGAGCGCTCCCGCGAGGCGATCGACCAACCGTGGGTACACGTCCACCACGCCGAGCCGGGGGTTCTCGGCCTCCCCGGGCACGCGCCGTTCGACCGCATCCTCGTCTCCGCGATGGCCGACGACCTCCCTCAGGACCTCGTCGGCCAACTCGGCGAGAACGGGATCATGGTCGCCCCGTGGGCGAACCGGATGCACCGGGTGCGGCGATCGGGTCCCGACCTCGAGATCACCGAGCACGGCGGCTACCGGTTCGTGCCCTTGATCCACACCCGATTCTGACCAGCATGATCCGGCAACTATCCTGGGGCGCAGTTCATCCACCTGCAGACCCAGGAGCCGTCGATGGCCGACTTCCTCTACGAGGACCTTCTTCCCGTCGGGGAGGACACCACCGAGTACCGCCTTCTCACCACCGAGGGCGTCTCGACAGTGCAGGGCCCCGACGGCATGACATTCCTCAAGGTGGACCCCGAGGCCATCCGCCTGCTCACCGAGACGGCGATGCACGACATCTCCCACTACCTGCGTAGTGATCACCTGGCGCAGGTCGCCAAGATCCTCGACGACCCCGAGGCCAGTGACAACGACAAGTTCGTCGCGCTGGACCTGCTGAAGAACGCCAACATCGCCGCCGGCGGCGTGCTGCCCATGTGCCAGGACACCGGCACGGCCATCGTCAAGGGCGAGCGCGGCCAGCACGTGCTGACCCCCGGCCCGGACGAGGAGTCGGTCGCCCGCGGCGTCTACGACGCGTTCACGCGCCTCAACCTGCGCTACTCGCAGAACGCGCCCATCACCATGTGGGACGAGAAGAACACCGGCTCGAACCTGCCCGCGCAGATCGAGATCGGCGCCAACACCACGCCCGGGTCGGAGAACGCCTACAAATTCCTGTTCATGGCAAAGGGCGGCGGGTCGGCCAACAAGTCGTTCCTGTACCAGGAGACCAAGGCGATCCTGAACCCCGAGCGGATGATGCAGTTCATCGAGGAGAAGATCCGCTCCCTCGGCACCGCCGCGTGCCCGCCCTACCACCTCGCGATCGTCGTGGGCGGCACGTCCGCCGAGTTCGCGCTCAAGACCGCCAAGCTGGCCTCCGCGCACTACCTCGACGAGCTGCCCCGCGAGGGCGCGATGACCGGCCGCGGGTTCCGCGACACGGAGCTCGAGGAGAAGGTCTTCGAGCTCACCCAGAAGATCGGCATCGGCGCGCAGTTCGGCGGAAAGTACTTCTGCCACGACGTGCGTGTCGTGCGACTGCCGCGACACGGGGCCTCCCTGCCCGTGGCGATCGCGGTCTCGTGCTCGGCGGACCGCCAGGCCAAGGCCAAGATCACCCCGGAAGGCGTGTTCCTCGAGCAGCTCGAGTTCAACCCGGGCCAGTATCTGCCGGCCACCACGGACGCGGAGCTCGACGCCGCGACCGACGGCGTCTCCGGCACCGGCAAGGGCGCGGCGGTGAAGATCGACCTCAACCGGCCCATGCCGGAGATCCTCGCGGAGCTGAGCAAGCACCCGGTCAAGACGCGGCTCTCGCTGACCGGTCCGCTGGTCGTGGCGCGCGACATCGCGCACTCCAAGATCAAGGAGCGCCTGGACGCGGGCGAGGAGATGCCGCAGTACCTCAAGGACCACCCCGTGTACTACGCGGGCCCGGCCAAGACGCCAGAGGGCATGCCGTCCGGGTCCTTCGGCCCCACCACGGCCGGCCGCATGGACTCCTACGTCGAGCAGTTCCAGGCCGCCGGCGGCTCGATGGTCATGCTGGCCAAGGGGAACCGCTCCAAGCAGGTCACCGACGCGTGCGCGACATACGGTGGCTTCTACCTGGGCTCGATCGGCGGCCCGGCTGCTCGCCTGGCGCAGGACTGCATCAAGCACGTCGAGATCATCGAGTACGAGGAACTCGGCATGGAGGCGGTGTGGAAGATCGAGGTCGAGGACTTCCCCGCGTTCATCGTGGTGGACGACAAGGGCGAAGACTTCTTCGCCCACACCGGTGAGGTCACGCTGACGATCGGCAAGCGCCCGGGGCTCTGATCGTTCCTATCGGCCATCGGGACCCCTCCGTCGTGCCGGAGAAGCAGGCTTTCCGGCGATGCAGCTCAGTGTGCGCCGGTGCGCCTCAGCCGGGGCCGTTCGGCGTTGCGATTCGGCCACGCTCCCACCGTGGTGCGGGCGACTAGGATCGGCGTCATGGACAGGATCACGCGTGTCCTCGCCCCTCTCGCCCTGGCCGTGGTCACCGGTGCCGGCCTGGTGGCCTGTTCGTCCGGCGACGGCCCCACCGCGGGGGACCCCGCCGCGCCGGCGTCACCGACCGCGGTGACGACGGCGCAGACGGCGACGACGACGAGCTCGACCCCCGTCCCCGGGCCCGCCGGCTCCCCGGTCGACATCCCGGCGGTGGTGGCACAGCGCTGGGAGGAACTCGGTGGCGAGCAGGGCACGCTCGGCCGGGTGACGGGGCCCGCGACGGAGGTGGAGGGTGGTTCGGTCGTCGACTTCGAGCGGGGCGCGATCGTCCTGACGCCGCAGGGTCGCCCGTTCGTCGTCCAGGGCGAGATCCTCGCCGCCTACCGCGAGGCGGGCGGCCCGGCGGGCGATCTCGGCTTCCCCACGGCGGACGAGGCCACGACGGACGGCGGCTGGATCTCCACGTTCGAGGGCGGCGTCATCACCTACCTCGACGGGGTCGCCGAGGTCGAGACCGACTGACCCGGGCGGGCCCGGCGGCGATATCGTCCAGTCGTGACGTCCACCCCCTCCCCGACCCCGCCTCCGGCCGCCGGCACCGTGCCGGCCACGATGCTCGTCGCGCTGGCGCTGACCGGGGCGATCGGCCCCTTCGCCACCGACACCTACCTGCCGGCGCTGCCGCTGATCGTCGACGAGTTCGGGGTCACCGCCTCGACCGCGCAGCTCACACTCACGGCGTTCATGGTGTCGCTGGCGCTGGGCCAGCTGGTGATCGGCCCGCTCTCGGACCGGACGGGCCGTCGGACCCTCCTCCTGGCGGGCGCGATCGGGACCGCGCTCGCGGCCGTCGTCTGCGCCCTCGCCCCCACGATCTGGGTGCTGCTGGCCGGGCGGGTGGCCCAGGGATTCTTCGGCGCCGCCGGCGTCGTGCTGGCCAAGGCCGTGGTCGTCGACGTGGGCCGGGGCGCCGGGGTGGCCAAGGCGTTCGCCACGCTCATGGCCATCCAGTCCGTCGCCCCGGTGATCGCCCCGCTCGTCGGCGGCGCGGTGGTGCCCTTCGGTGGGTGGAGGGGCGTGTTCTGGTTGCTCGCCGCACTGGCCGCCGTCACGGCCGTCGGCGTGGCCGTGGCCGTGCCCGAGTCACTACCGGCCGCGGACCGTCGCGCCGGCGGCGTGCGCGCGACCCTCTCCGGCATGCGGGCCGTGGCCACGCACGGGGCGTTCGCCGCCCGGGTGTCGGTGTTCGTGTTCACCTTCGGCGTCCTGTTCGCCTACATCTCGGCCAGCCCGTTCATCTACCAGGACATGGTGGGCCTGTCGCCCACCGCCTACGCGATCGCCTTCACCGTCAACGCACTGGGCATCCTCGTGTCGAACCTCGCGGGTGCGCGGCTGGTGGGCAGGTTCGCACCGGAGAAGCTCATGGGCACCGGGGTGACGGGCATGGTCGTGGCGATCGTGTTCCTCGTCGTCGTCGTCGCCCTCTCCCCCGCCGGCACCCTCGCACTGGCGCCGGTCACGGTCGGGTTCATCCTGCTCACGCTGTCGATCGGCACGGTCCTGCCCAACGCGGTGGCCCTGGCCATGCAGGCCACCCGCGGCAACTCCGGCGCCGGGTCCGCGCTGCTCGGCGCCGCACAGTTCAGCCTGGCCGCGCTGGTCTCGCCGCTCACCGGCCTCGCCGGACCGCACTCGGCCGTCCCCATGCTCGCGGTCATGGGCACCTGCGCGACGATCGCGGTCGTGGCCGCGTGGCTGGTCCTCAGCCGGCCAGTGCGCGCCACGTGAGCGCCGCGGCCAGCGCGCCGACGGCGTTGAACGCCCAGTGCAGGCCGATCGGTGCCAGCAGGCTCCGGCTGCGGCGGCGGATCCAGATGAACCCCGCGCCCGCCACGGACGTCGCGGCCACCGCCAGGCCGATCCCGGCCAGCTGACCGACCAGGCCGGTCCCCAGGACCTCCGCCAGCCCGGCGTTGCCGGCCGTCAGACCCAGCGACGACGTGACGTGCCACAGACCGAACGCCAGCGAGCCAATCACGAAGACCCCGGTGGTCCCGAAGGTGCGCTCGAGGGCACCCTGCAGGACGCCCCGGAACGCGAACTCCTCGGGCAGGACGGTCATCAACGGGATGAGCACGAGCGCGGAGAACACCGCCATCCGCAGGTCCGAGTAGCGCTCGGAGAGGAAGAACGGGCTGGTCGCCGGGATGAGGCACCCGGCCGTCACCACCACTGCCACCGCCACGGTCGCGGCGAGGCCGTACGCCAGTCCGCGCGGCATGTGGCGCACGGACAGGCCCAATTCGGCCCAGTGCATGCCGCGGGCCTTGACCACCACGACCATCATGAGCACGGCCAGCGGCACGATCCACTCGCGGTACGGCAGTTGCGCCAGATTCGCGGTGAGGTTGATGGCCACCAACGTCCCCAGGACCCCGACGACCCCGACCACCCCCCGGAGGCGAGAGCGGTCGAACAGGACGCGGTCGTGCGTGATGCGGTCGTGCGGTGACATCGTCCCGACGATACCTCGCGCCGGGTCCGTACCGGGGGTATGGTGACGCGGACAACGGCTCTCGTCCCTCGACGACCGCTCCGGCACAAGGTGGTGTCCGCCATGACCACGGTGACGATGACCGGGTCCCGCGCCCTGACCGGCGCCCGCCGCAGGGTGGGCCTGGTGGTCCGCTCGAGGATCGCCGGCGACGACGCCGACGCCCGCCGGCACCAGATCTGGCTGTCCGAGGGCGAACGGTGGAACTCGCCCGACGACGCCATCTGCCGCGTCAACGGGGACGCCTCGATGTTCGCCGCCGGACTGACCG
This sequence comes from Dietzia sp. HMSC21D01, assembly GCF_001815995.1. NCBI lineage: Bacteria > Bacillati > Actinomycetota > Actinomycetes > Mycobacteriales > Dietziaceae > Dietzia > Dietzia sp. HMSC21D01. The sequence continues at coordinate 6,806 of NZ_KV823945.1, forward strand.
CGCTCCTGCTGCAATCCCTGCACCCCGGTGCCATGGCCGGGGTCGCCGACCACAGCGACTACCGCGGTGACCCGTGGGGCCGCCTGCAGCGCACCTCGCAGTTCATCGCGACCACCACCTTCGGGACCATCCCCGACGCCTCCGCCCTCATCCGCGCCATCAACGGCGCGCACCGGACGGTCGTGGGCACCGACCACCGCGGACGCCCCTACGACGCCCGCGACCCCCACCTGCTGCGGTGGGTGCACGTGGCCGAGATCTGGAGCTTCCTCGAGTGCCACCGCCTCTACGGGCGCGAGAAGCTGTTCGCCTCCGATCGGGACGACTACGTGCGCCAGGCCGCGCGGACCGGCCTCATACTCGGCGCGAGGGGCGTACCCCTGACCGTTCGTGAGCTCGAGGACGCCCTCGAGTCCTACCGTCCCGAGCTGGAGGCCTCCCCCGCCGCGCTCGACGCCCGCCGCTTCCTCCTCGACGGTCCGCCGATGGCGTGGACCGACAAGCCCGCGTACGCGCTCCTGCGGGCGGGCGCCGTCGCGGCGCTGCCCGGCTGGGCGCGCGCGATGCTGGAGCTGCCCGCGGGGCCGCTCGGTTCCCGCGACCTGGGCCTGGCGGCGGGACGCACCGGCGTGTCCACGCTGCGCTGGGTCCTCGACGCCCTGGACTGAGCGCCGGGTCTGCGGCGGCGCGGGCGCCGCCCCGGCGATACGCTGTGGCCACGCGATCCGGCACGGTCGGATCACCCGTCCGCGGGGCCGCACCCGATCACCGGGCCGCGCCCGCCCGCCAGAAATGAGGTCTTCCATGGCCGGTGGACTCGCCGCCCTGCTCGACGACGTCGCTGTACTCGCCCGCATGGCCGCCGCCAGCGCCGACGACGTCGCGGCCGCCGCGGGACGGGCCAGCGTCAAGGCCGCCGGAGTCGTGGTCGACGACACCGCCGTCACGCCCCAGTACGTGCGCGACGTCGATCCCTCCCGCGAACTGCCCATCATTCGCAAGATCGCGCTCGGATCGCTGGGCAACAAGGCGATCATCATCGTCTTCGCGCTCCTGCTCAGCCAGTTCGTCCCGTGGCTCCTCACCCCGATCCTCATGCTCGGCGGCCTCTACCTCTGTTACGAGGGCGCCGAGAAGGTGTGGGAACGCGTCTCGGGGCACCACGAGGAGGCCGCCCCCGTCGTGGACAAGGGGCCCGAGGCCGAAGCGCGGATGGTGCGCAGCGCGGTGACCACCGATTTCATCCTCAGCGCCGAGATCATGGTGATCGCCCTCAACGAGGTGGCCTCCGAGTCGTTCTGGTCGCGGGCGATCATCCTCGTGGTGGTGGGCCTGGGGATCACCGCGCTCGTCTACGGTGTCGTCGCGGTGATCGTGAAGATGGACGACGTCGGGCTGCACCTCGCTGGTAAGGACTCCCCCGGCGTCCAGCGGTTCGGACGCGGCCTGGTCAGGGCGATGCCGACCGTGCTCGAGGTGATCTCGTTCGTCGGGATGCTCGCGATGCTGTGGGTCGGCGGACACATCCTTCTCGTGGGCCTCGACGAACTCGGCGTGACCGCGCCGTATCACCTCGTGCACGCCCTGGCGGAGCCCGCGGCCGGCGTCGCCGGCGTCGGCGCCGTGCTCGGATGGCTGGTCGACACAGCGTGCGCCCTCGTCTTCGGCCTCGCCGTGGGCGCCGTGATCGTCGCCGTCATGCACCTGATCCCCCGGCGGGGATCCGCTGAGGGACACGGCGGCGAGGGAGCCGACGGCGATTCCGCGCACGGTGATGCGGCTCGTGCCGGCGGCGGCGACCCGAGGGCACCCGAGGAGACGGGGCGGGAGACCGATCGCTGATGCTCCTCACCGTCGGACACGGCCGACTAGACCGCGACGAACTAGCCCGCCTGCTCCGCGGCGCCGGGGTCGAGCTCCTCGTGGACATCCGGCGGTTCCCCGGTAGCCGTGCTAACGAGGCTGCGGCCAAGGGCGCCGTGCCCGAGATCGTCGGGGAGGCCGGCATCGACTACCGCTGGGAAGAGGCCCTCGGTGGGCGCCGACACCTCAATGCCGAACAACGACGGCGGTCGCCCGACACGTGGTGGCGCGTGGAGGCGTTCCGGGCGTACAGCGCCTGGACCCGCGACCCCGCCTTTCGTGAGGCCCTCGCCCGCGTCGTGGCGGACGCGCACGAGCGGCCGGTCGCGGTGATGTGCTCGGAGTCGGTGTGGTGGCGCTGCCACCGAAGAATTGTCGCTGACGTGGTGGCGACCGTCCACGAGCTGCCGGTGGGGCACCTGATGCACTCGGGCTCGATCACCGAGCACACGCCGAGCGAGGGCCTGCGGCTCGACGAGGACGGTAACCCGGTCTGGGACGGTTGATCAGCTGTCGCCGCCAGCCCGGCGATCGCTACGAGCCCGGCGCCCGAGACCGCCGCGTGCCCGGCCGTGGCCTAGTCTCACGGCCATGGATCCCGCATCGACGCTCGCTTCGAACCTCACGCCCCTGGCGGCCCTTCTCGGCACCTGGCAAGGCGACGGCGCGGGGACGTACCCGACGATCGACGACTTCTCCTACACCGAGGAGCTCACGTTCACGGATGTCGGGAAGCCGTTCCTGCACTACATCCAGCGAACGTGGGCACCGAACGGCTCGCCCATGCACACCGAGACGGGGTACCTCCGAGCGCCCCACGACGGCGTGGCCGAGTTCGTCCTCGCCCAGCCCACCGGGCAGACCGAACTGTGCGAGGGCACGGTCGTCGCAGAGGCCGACACCGTGGTGGTGGAGTTCAGCTCGCGCGTCGTGGGCAGTGCCACCGCCAAGGAGGTCATCACCACGCGTCGCCGGTACGAGATCGTTGGCGACCGGATGGTGACGACATTCGCGATGGCCGCCGTGGACGTACCCCTCACGCACCACCTTCGCTCGGAGTTGCGCCGGGTGTGACCCCCGCACCTGCACCTGCACCGGCCATCGACGGCGCCCGCGGGTCAGCGCGCGGTGCGCTCCCGCAGGATGAGCCGCGACAGCGAATCCAGCACGAACCCCAGTACGCCGATGACCAGGATGACCGCCATGACCTGGTCATAGGCCAGCTGATCGCGGGCGTTGAGGATCTGATAACCCAGCCCCGACCGGACTCCGAGCATCTCCGCGGGCACCAACACGATCCACGCCGTGCCCAAGGCGAGCCGGATACCGCCGAGGATCGCCGGTCTCACCGCCGGGATGACGACCCGCGTCAGTCGCTCCCACCCGCTGGCACCCATCGTGCGAGCCACGTCGAGATAACCCGGGTCCATCGCGTGGACGCCGGACGAGGTGGAGAGCATGATCGGCCAGATCGCCGCCGCGGCGACGAGGAAGATCACCGGCTCGTTGCCGATCCCGAAGACGGCGATCGCGACAGGCGCCCACGACAACGGCGAGATCATTCGGAGGAACTGGACGAGCGGGCCCGCGACCGCCTCGGCGCGCCGACGTAGGCCGAGCCATAGCCCGAGTGGTACACCGAGCAGAGCGGCCACTGCGAGTCCGGCCACCAGGCGGTACAGGCTGACCGCGGCATCGGAGAGCAACACCCCACGGTCGAGCAGGTCGCCGAACCCGGACCACGTGTCCGCCGGGGACATACCTCCGACAACCGGGTCATCGGTGACGAGGCCGGAGGTGAGGAGAGCCCAGACCGCGAGCCCCAGGAGAAGGCCCACCAGGCCGGCTCCCCGGCGAGCGGCCAGCCCCCCTGCGCCGGCACCCCGACGACCCCGGCGAGCGCTCCGGGTCGCGCGCTCGTCCGATCTCCGGTCCGCGGCGGCGCTCGTGGCCCCGAGCTCGGGGGCTCCGGGCCCGGCGATCATCGGGTCCGCCTCCACCGGGTCGGTGCCCGGGTCCGGGGTGGGATCGGTGCGCGTCATCTAGATCAGCCGTTCGTGTCGGGTCAGCGAGGCGGGAAGGCCGAGGGCGGCGGGCCCGCCGTGGCGGGCGATTGCGGTGCGGACGAACCTGTCATCGACGAGTTCGTGGTGAACGCCCGCGGGGTCGAGGCCGTCGAGGAAGCGTGTCTCCCCGTCGACGACCGTCGTCCGCATCTGCCTCACCAGTTCGGTGGTGAAACTGGGATACGGATACGGGTGGAAGTCGATCCGGTTGCGCGCCGGCCCGCCGGCCGGGTCGGGCACGGTCCCGGTCATGGCCACGTCGACAGCCTTGGGCGGCTGCGGCAGATAGCTCTTACCGGACAGGATCGCAGCGGCCGAGGAGCGATCCGCGGTGATCCCGAGCTGCGCCGCCACGGCGGCGTCGACGAGAGCCTGGACGGTGTCCGGACGACTGTCGATGAGTTCCTGGTGTACGACCGTGACGCAACAGGCGTGATCCCGCCACACCTGATCGAGCAGCATGTGCAGTGAACCGACGCCTTGCGCGACCGCACCGGCGTTGAACGGGTCGGCGACGGTGAAGGCCGAGATGGAGCCGGTGGCGAGCGCCGAGATCATGTCGGACGGCCCCATGACGACGAGCTCGACGGTACCCTCCGACCGGCTCGGGGCCCGTCGCGCCACGGGAGTGAGCCCGTGGGCGCGCAGCACGCGCTGCAGCAGGATGTTGTGGATCGACCACCAGCCGGGGATCGCCACCTGGGTGCCGGCGAGTTGGCCGATCTCCGTCACTTTCGGCGCGACCGTGATGGCCCCGCCGCCGGTGTGGTTCCAGCTCACCACCTTGACGTCCGCACCGATCACGTACCGGAGCTGGACGGCCGAGGGCATGAGGAGGTGGATGAGGTCCACCTGATGCGTGAGGAACGCCTCCATCAACGACGACCAGGACCGGAACAACACCGGTCGACCGACGAGGAGCCCCTGCCGATCGAAGTACCCGTCTCCGTGTGCGATGAGCAGAGGCGCGGCGTCGGTGATCGGCAGGTAGCCGATCCGGAGGTCCTCGGTGGCCACACCCCGCGGCGCGGTCGCCGCCGTGACCAGTGAGCCGAGTGCCGCAGCACCGCCGACCGCGCTCGCCCCGACGGCGAGTGCGCCGCCGGCCCTGAGCAGAGCCCGCCGATCGAGAAGGGGGCCTCGGGCCCCGGGAGAATCAGACATCGCCGCGTCGGTCAGGCGGTCCGGTAGGCGGCGAGAATGCTCTCGCGCAGGGCCGGATCCGAGTCGGTGGAGCCGTGAGAGGGGTTCGTCCATTCCTGCTGTACGCGGCCCGAGGAGCCGAGCAGGGCGATGCGGGAACCCACTACCAGCGCCTCGTCCACGTCGTGCGTCACCATCACCGTGGTGACCCCGAGGTCGGCGGTCACCCCGACGAGCCACCGCTGCGAATCGGCCCGGGTGACCGGGTCGAGTGCGCTGAAGGGCTCATCGAGGAGGAGGATCTCCGGGCGCGTCGCCGCGGCACGGACGACCGCGACCCGCTGCGCCTGCCCGCCCGAGATCTGATCGGGGCGGGAGTCGGCGAGCTCGGCGATACCGAAATGGTCGAGAAGATCATCGACGTGTCGGGCGTCGACGCGGCCTCGCAGTGCACGGAACCGGCCGCCCAGCGCCACGTTCTCCCGCACGGTGAGCCACGGGTACAGCAGCGGCTTCTGGAAGACCACGGCGAACGAGTGGCCACCGCCTCCGGTGTTGCCCGAACCGACGCGGAGTTCCCCGCCGGCCGGCTCCTCCAGCCCCGCCAGGAGCCGGAGGAGGGTGGACTTACCGACGCCGGACGGACCGAGGAGGACGAGCGACTCGCCGGACCGGACCTGCAGATCCAGGTCGGTGAACAACGGCCGACCGCCGGGCAACCGGTGCTGGAGGCCCTTGACGCTGACGGCCACGGGCTTCTCGAGCACTCCGGCCGTCACGGCGCGACCCCGAGCCGGTCGAGCTCCCACCGCAGCTGGGACTGGGAGGGCGACTGCACGGGGAGGAACGCCGCCTCCCTCATGCGACGGTTCGCCGGAGCCGCCTGGGCGTATCCCATCCCCCCGCAGAGGACGGCCTCGAGCCGGGTCGCCGCCGGCGCGATCTCAGCCCCGTCGAGTCTCAGGAGCAGAAGATCCTTCAGCGACGCCTCGTGCGGTGCCGAGCCGAGTCGATGAAGTTCGGAATGCATATGTGCATGTCGAGCGGCGAGATCGGTGTGCTCCTCCGAGTAGAAGGCACCGAGTCCCTCGAGCCGCCCCTCGGCCTCGGTCAGCGCCCGGGCGGCCACGCCGGAGCAGAACGCGGCCTGGAGGACCAGGAACTGAGGGCGCACGCCGGACAGGAAGTCGGCGAGGTCTTCGCCGAGCACCTGCTCGTCGGGGACGATCACGCCGTCCAGTCCGATCATCGTCGAGGCGGTGGCGTTGAGCGCCAGGAGATCCGGAGCGTTGCGGATCTCCACGCCGGGCGCGGAGGCGTCGAAGGCGACGACCAGGCTGCGCCCGTCCTCGGTGTTGGCCGCGAGAACGATCGTGCTGTCCGGATAGACGTTGGACGCCCAGGCGATCGGCCCGTCGATCCGGTAACCACCGTCGACCTCCGTCGCGGAGATCGGCACGTTGCCCAGTCCGACGACCTGTCGCTGGGCTGCGGCCATCCCGGTGACGCCGGGCCGACCGCCGTCCGCGACCGCCCGGTAGCTCCGGGCCGCCGCGTCGGAGCGGTCGGCCGAGTGCCGCAGGTAGGCGGCGGTCATCCGCTGCGCCCACGCGCCGAACGCGACGGCCAGGCTCTCCGTGGCCACCGCCTCGATGACCGCGGCGGCGACGGAGACCGGCGTGCGGTCCACGTCGAAGAGGCCGAGGGCGGCGAGTGCGGCGATGTCCTGACGCAGATCCGCCTCGTTCCGGTCCAGCGCGGAGGCGCGTGCGGCGACGGAGTCGATCACCGCGACGAGACCCGCCACGTCGACGCTGCCGAACTCACCGGCGGTGAGCCTGGCTCTGGGAGCCCCGAGGTCGTGGGTGATGGTGTCGGTCGCGGAGTAGCTCATGCCAGCTCGTGCAGACGCGAGATGGGGGTGGACACGATCTCACGCGCGCGGACGACGGCGTCGGTGTCCGGGGCGTTGTAGAAGCAAAGGCACTTGTCCGTGTCCTCACGAACGTAGGTGCGCAGGAAGGAGACCTCGGGGATCTCCGCGTACTTCGGCGACTTCTCCTTCTTGCGCGTGAGGTAGGTGTCCATGTCGATCTCTGCGGGGATGTCCCACTCGACCAGGTAGCCGGCCTCGGGTCGGGCCGCCTTGATGGTCTCGAGGTCGGTGCCCACGAGGCGCACCTGCGCGGGCTCGGTGACCTCGGCCGCGCCGATCGCGGACGCGTCCAGGGCGGGCGCCTCGACCGAGCAGGCACCGCTCTCGTCGTCAGGGAGCTCGATGACGGTGAAGACGCGGGAGGCGCCCTTGGTCACCTGGGTCTCGATGACCTCGGCGCCGGACCCGGCGAGGGTCGAGGCGAGGGAATCGATCAGCGCGGACGGGTCGGCCTGCTGCTCCGTCGAAGGGGTTACCTCGTAGAGGAAGAGGGTCATTAGGGGTGTTCCTTTCCGGGGGCGTCAGCTCGTGTCTTGCCCCACGCTAGAGAGAACAGACTGTTCTGTCTAAGTATTCCCGGGCGGGCTCCCCCTTTCGGGAGGACGGCGCGGTGAACACTCGGAGAACGGAGAGCCGGGGACCCGGCAACACAACTACAGTCGTGTCATGCGTACTGTCTTCCGATCCAAGCTCGACGAGTTCGAGGACCAACTGATCCGCTTCTGCGAGACCAACACCCGATTGCTCGAGCGCGCCACCGCCGCCCTGCTCGACTCTGACGAGGTCGCCGCCACAGAGGTGATCGACGGCGCCGCCGAACTGGAGAACCTCCGTGAGGTGAGCGAGCAGCACGCCTTCGAACTCCTCCTGCTCGAGGCGCCTGTCGCCGGTGACCTCCGCCAAGTGGTCTCGGGCATCTATATCGTCGAACACTTCACCCGGATGTCCGCGCTCGCCGGCCACATAGCACGAGTGGCCCGCCGCCGGCATCCGCAGGCGGTCGTTCCCGAGCCCGTCGTCCCCGTCATCCGCGAGATGGCCCGCCGCGACGGCGAGATGGCCCGACGGCTCACGACCCTGCTCAGCGACAACGACGCCGACAAGGCGCGGACTCTCGACGACGACGACGACGCCGTGGACCAACTCCACGCAGACCTCATGAAGCAGATCTCTTCGGAGGACTGGCCGCACGGATCGGTCAGTGCGGTCGACCTGGCACTGCTTGCGCGCTACTACGAGCGCTTCGCCGACCACACCGTGAGCATCGCCAACCGCATCGTCTACCTCGCCACCGGAGAGCGCCCTGAAGGCGGCCAACTCTCCCACCTCGAGGACGGGACAGTCCTCGACTGACCCGAGCCGAGCGCAGCGATCCCGGGCAGCGATCACCGGGGCCGACATCCGCTGCGATGGCGGCAACAAAGCGGGCCTCACCCTGGCCGGGACGCTCTCTTCGGCCAGGGTGAGGCTGACCGACGCCGCTTCGCCAAGTGGTGAGGTACGCCGGGCGGCCCGCCTCAGCGGCAGATGGCGCCCCTCGAGGCGGACTGCACCAACTTCGAGTACTTGGCGAGGACGCCGCGGGTGTAGCGCGGCGGCAGGGGCTCCCACCCCTCGCGCCGGGATCGCAGTTCGGACTCGTCCACCAGCAGCTCGAGAGCCCCCTGCGATACGTCCAGTCGGATCCGGTCGCCGTCCCTCACGAACGCGATCGGTCCACCGTCCACGGCCTCCGGGGCGATGTGGCCGACGCACAGCCCGGTCGTGCCACCCGAGAAGCGCCCGTCGGTCATGAGCAGGACGTCCTTGCCCAGGCCCGCACCCTTGATCGCACCGGTGATGGCGAGCATCTCACGCATACCGGGCCCGCCCTTGGGACCCTCGTAGCGGATCACGACGACATCGCCCGCCGTGATGGTCCCGTCCTCGAGGGCGTCCATGGCAGCTCGCTCGCGCTCGAAGACGCGCGCGGTGCCCTCGAAGACGTCGGAGTCGAAGCCGGCGGACTTGACCACCGCACCCTCGGGGGCGAGCGACCCGCGCAGGATCGTGATCCCGCCGGTCGGGTGGATCGGCTCGGACATCGCGCGGAGCACCTTGCCGTCCGGGTCCGGCGGAGCGATGTCGGCGAGATTCTCGGCCACGGTGCGGCCAGTGACGGTGAGGCAGTCGCCGTGGAGCAGTCCGGCGTCCAGCAGCGCCCGCATGACCACGGGGACGCCACCGATCTTGTCCACGTCGGTCATGACGTGGGCACCGAACGGCTTGACGTCGGCCAGGTGCGGCACCTTGGCGCCGATGCGAGCGAAGTCGTCGAGGGTCAGGTCGACCTCGGCCTCGCTGGCGATCGCGAGCAGGTGTAGGACCGCGTTGGTGGACCCGCCGAAGGCCATGACGACGGCGATCGCGTTCTCGAACGCCTCCTTGGTCATGATGTCGCGCGCGGTGATGCCCTTCCGCAGCAGGTCGATCACGGCCTCACCGCTCGCCTTGGCGTAGTCGTCGCGCCGGCGGTCCGGGGCCGGCGGCGACGCGCTGCCCGGCAGGGACATACCCAGCGCCTCGGCGGCGCTCGCCATCGTGTTGGCGGTGTACATACCGCCGCACGCGCCCTCGCCCGGGCAGATCGACCGCTCGATGGTGTCGACGTCCTCCCGGCTCATGAGACCGCGCGAGCAGGCCCCGACCGCCTCGAAGGCGTCGATGATCGTGACCTGCCTCTCCGTTCCGTCGGAGAGCTTGGCGAAGCCTGGAAGGGTGGATCCGGCATAAAGAAACACGCTCGCCAGATCCAGTCGCGCAGCGGCCATGAGCATGCCGGGTAGGGACTTGTCGCAGCCGGCGAGCAGCACCGAGCCGTCGAGCCGCTCGGCGCTCATGACGGTCTCGACGCTGTCGGCGATCACCTCCCGTGAGACCAGCGAGAAGTGCATCCCCTCGTGGCCCATCGAGATGCCGTCGGACACCGAGATCGTGCCGAACTCCAGCGGGTAACCGCCTCCGGCGTGAGTCCCCTCCTTGACGGCCTTGGCCAGCCGGTCGAGCGACAGGTTGCACGGGGTGATCTCGTTCCACGAGGAAGCCACACCGATCTGCGGCTTGACCCAGTCGTCGTCGCCCATACCCACCGCGCGGAGCATCCCGCGGGCGGCGGTCTTCTCGATCCCGTCGGTGACATCGCGGCTTCGGGGCTTGATGTCGGCCTCGCGGCCGGTGGCCGCGTGTCCTGGGCGAGGCATGTCGGTTCCGGAGCTCATGCGCACAGCCTAGGCATTGTCTGCCCAGCTGCGCGGTCGGACCCTCCACCGCGGCCCGACAGACCACCGATCGGGCCGGGGATTCCACACCCATCTCGCCGGCAAGCGGCACGTCGGTCTGTTCCCGCCCGGGAGAAACTGGCGGAAGCCGCCGACACCCCGCTGCGGCACTTCGAGACCACCACCTACGAGGGAGTCACCCAGACCCCGCTCATCATGGCCGGGGGCCCGGTGCCCCGGGAACGTGTGGTGACCGACGAGCTGCTGCACGTGGCAGACTGACCGCCGCCCGCAACCCGCCTGATCATCAGGAGCCGTTCCTGACGAGGTCGTACCGGCGTAACGCCTCGAGCCGCTCCTCGGCGTGATCCACGATCCGTTCCGGGTATCCGTGATCGTGGCCGTCGGGCCACCGCCAGGGCTCGTGCGCGGCCGCCCCGGGCAGGTGCCGCAGCTCGGGGACCCATCGGCGGACGTACTCCCCGTCCGGATCGAAGCGCTGGCCCTGCGTGACCGGGTTGAAGACGCGGAAGAACGGCGAGGCGTCCGTCCCCGTGCCGGCCACCCACTGCCATCCGTGGTTGTTGGAAGCGAGGTCGCCGTCGAGCAGGTGGGCGAGGAAGTGCCTGGCGCCGACCGGCCACCACACGTGCAGGTCTTTGACCAGGAAGCTCGCGGTGACCATCCGGACGCGGTTGTGCATCCACCCCTCCGTGCGGAGCTGACGCATGCCCGCGTCGACGAAGGGGAAGCCCGTCCGGCCCCGTCGCCAGGCCTCGACGAGGTCGTCCACTTCGGGTCCCCGGTCGTAGGGCAACCCGGAGAGAGCGTCACGCAGGTCTTTCCAGGCGGTTCGGGGCTGGTGCCACAGGACGTCGGCGTAGAACTCCCGCCACGCGAGTTCGGTGACGAAGCGGCGGGCCCCCTCGCCGTCGGCGGCGGGGTGCGCCGCGAGGTCGGCGAGGATCGTCCGCGGGTGGATCTCTCCATATTTCAGCGGCGCGGACAGGCGGCTCGTGGTGTTCAGATCGGGTCGGTCGCGCTGCTGTCCGTAGTGCTCGAGGTCGTCCTCGAGGAAGGCCCGCCACCGGGCGAGTGCAGCGGCCTCCCCCGCGTCTCCGGCCGCACCGCGAACCGCGCCACCCGCCGTGTCGCGTCCCCAGCCGTCACCGTCGTCTCCGGGGAGCTCCCCGGCGGGCATAGCCGCCCAGGGGACGTCCCGGGGCCGCTGCCCGGGCTCGGGCCACCCGTGTTCACGCCACGCGCGCGAGAACGGGGTGAACACCTGGTACGGACTGCCGCTGCCGTTGAGAACGCGGCCGGGCCCGACGGCGTACGGCGACCCCGTCTCGACCAGCCTGCGTCCGTCGGCCTCGAGCGCGGCCCCCACCCGGGTGTCCCGGCGTCGTCCGTAGGGCGTGGACTCGCGGCTGACGTGCACCTCACGGGCACCGGTGAGCGCGGCCAGCCCGGGGATGACGTGGGATGGATCGCCGGTTCGAACGACCAGCGCTCCGCCGGTGTCAGCCGACAGCGCCGCGACCGAGGCCGCCAGTCGGTCGGCTCGCGCCCCGGCCCGGGACAGCAGGGCCGGGTCGCGGACGAAGACCGGCAGCACCTCGTCGCCCGCCTCCACTGCCGCGAGCAGCGCCGGATGGTCGGACAGTCGTAGGTCGCGGCGGAACCACAGTATCGAGATCCCCACGGGGCCTCCCTCGTCGGCGCTCGCGGCGGATCGACCGGGACCCGCCGTCGTGACCCCCGAGTGTGGCAGAAGCGCGGCCCGTCGCCGGGCAGGCGGACGCTCGGCCGCGGGAACGCGAACAGGAGCCGCTCCGGTGAGTCCGGCGGCCCTAGTGCGCGAGGGCCGGGAAGAGCGGCACGACGTGCTCGGCCAGCTCGGCGATCACCTCGCCCACCGGGCGACGGGAGGCCCCCAGACCCAGCTGCACGTGGTTGACCCCGATCCCCCGCAGGTCCTCGAGGTGGTCGACCAGACCCCGCCGGCCGACCCGGAACCCGAAACTGATCGGGGAGGCGGTCTCGCCGGGGTCCTCCGCCAGGTCGATCTGCAGCGACTGCGCGAAGGGTTTGAACACCCCGCCGTCGTCCCTCTCGCCGTCGCGCCTCTCATCGCCGGCCGCGGCGGCGGCCACCGCGTCCCTCCACTGCGCGGCGGTGCGCCGCTGGGCGTCGAAGTCGCGCGGGTAGGTCATCCACCCGTCCCCGTGCGCGGCGAGGTAGGCCACGCTCTGCTGACACGACCCGATCATGATCACCGGAACCGACGCGGCGGTGGGCTTGGGCACCACGTCGGCGCTGTGCATCCACCCGCCGGACCACCGGATCCCGCGCATCTCGGTGGTCAGCGCGTGCGTCATCACGCGGAGGTTCTCGCGGAACCGCTCACCGCGCTCGCCCTGCTCGAGGCCGAACGCGCGGAACTCCTCGGGCCTGTCGCCGGACGCCAATCCCAGCAGGAACCGGCCGCCCGAGAGCCGGTCGACGCTGGCCGCGGACTTTGCCACGTGCAACGGGTGCCGCACCGGCAGGACGATGCCCGCGGTGCCCAGCGCGACCCGCGAGGTGTGGGCGGCGACGTGGGTGAGGTAGACCCACGGGTCGTAGACCTGACCGACGTCGCCGAAGGACGGCACCCGCAGCGGGATGTCACGGACGTAGAGGGCCGCGAACCCGCCGGCCTCGGCGGCCCGGGCGATCCTCACCTGGGCCGCCGGGTCGTGGACGTCGTCGCCGTCGGCGCGGCTCCGCAGCGGGAACCCGAGGCCCAGCGTGAGGCGGCCGGGCGCGTAGGTGCGGCGGAACCCCGGCAGGGCGCGGGGGTCACCGTCGGAGCGGGTGCACGGCGAAGAGGTCATGGCCTCCACCCTGGCACGGGCGACGACGACGAGGCCGGCTCTCGTCGCGAACCGCGCGGGTCGCTCCGGGGGCGGGCGGACCGGGACCTACCGGTGCCGGGAGGTGGGCGTCGGCCGGGCGGGCGGCGTGGCCGCGGGGAGCAGCAGCTCGGGGCCACGGGCCATGAGCACGCCGGCGAGCAGCGAGCCGAGTCCGCCCGCCGCCATGTCCCCGACGGTGTCCTCGTAGGTCACGTAGATGTCGTCTGTGAGGTAGGCGTAGCCGAACCACTCGACCATCTCCCACATCGCGCCCAGCGCGAGCCCGAACGCCGTGGTGAGCACGACCGCGCCGGTGACGGTGAACCCGCGGGTACCCGGCGACCGCACGATCCCGCGGTGGGCGCAGAACAGGTACGCCACCACCGACAGGGCTCCGGCCAGGAGGAGGTGGATCGGGATGTCCCACCACCAGAGGGCGCGGTAGAGGTCGACCACGTTGCTCCACGCGGCGACGAGCAGCGTGGCCGACACGGCGGCGTCCGCCCACGCGCGCATGCCGAGGAACCGGGGCAGCATGAGTCCGGGCAGGGCGAAGGCCACGATGGCGGCGTCGGTGACCCCGTGGAACAGCAGGGCCGAGACCACGCTGAGGACGCCGAGCAGGCGCAGGGCGTCCGCCACTCTCTGGGCTGCGCTCCCGGCGGGGCGCAGGAAGTTGTCGATCACGTCCGCCGGGCCCCTCCCTCTCCTCGCGTCCCGTCTCGCAGCCCATTGTGCGCCTCATCGTCCGGACCGGCCGGGTGCACCACGGCGTGCACCGGCAGATGGTCCGAGGGCCACCCGCCCTCGTGGCGGAGCGGGTTGATCGCGGCGTCGGTGACCGTGAGATCGGGAGTGGCGAGGATCCAGTCGATCCGGGCGCCACCCCGTCGCGGCCGCCGGTAGTCGGCGTAGGTTCCCCACTGCTCGCTGTGCCGGGCGCGGGCGACCCGCCAACTGTCCACCAGGGTCCCGTCCGAGAGGAGTGCGCGCACGGCCGGGCTCGACGATCCCGCGTTGAGGTCGCCCGTCACGACGGCCGGGAGGCCCCGTGCGGCCACCACCTCCAGGAGGGCCCGGGCGGAGCGCAGGCGGGACCGGGCCGAGAGCGGATCGAGGTGGGTGTTGACCACGAGCAACTCGTGCCCGGTGATCCGGTCGCGGAGGTGCACCTCGACCATCACCCGCGGGAACAGGTTGCCCCAGGACACCGACCCGGCACGGTGGGGCGTGTCCGACAGGGCGGACTGCTCCCAGCCCAGCAGCTCGAGACGGGCCGCGTCGAAGAAGATCGGGCACGCCTCTCCCCCGCCGTCCGCCGAACGGCCGCGACCGACGTGGTCGTGGCCCGGGCCGAGACCGTCGAGCACGGTGGGGATCTGTTCGGCGACGACCTCTTGCGCGCAGAGCACGGTCGGCCGCTCGGCGGCGAGCAGGGCGCGCACGCGCGGGGCACGGTGGCGCCATCGATCCGCCGCGCGGGTCAGCGCGGCGGGGACCGGCCGCCGGATGTTCCACGTCATGACGTGCAGGCCCGGCGCGGGCACGGGGCCGATGAGGGGCGGGGCCCCCGCCGGCGGCTCGGTGGCGGGGCTCGACCCGGTCTCGCGCTGCGCCATCTCCCCGCTCCTTCCGTCCTCGTCGCCGCGTCGGTCGTGCCGGGCGGCCTCCACCCTATTCGGCGCGTGAGCCGGGCCGGACCGGTCGTCGGCCGTGACACGATCCTCTCGTGGAGCAACAGCAGCGTGCGGTCGGACTGCAGCGCGTGCCCGACGGCGTCGAGGTCCTGGCCTTCGACGTGGGCGAGACGCTGATCGACGAGTCCCGGATGTGGGCCGAACACGCCCGCGAGGTGGGAGCCTCACCGTTCACCCTCATGGCGACGCTCGGGGCGCTGATCGAGAGGGGCCGGGACCACCGGGAGGTCTGGGCGGCCCTCGGCACCCGGACGCCCACACGACCCGTCATCCCCACGCTGTCGGATTCCCGTCACGCCGGGGTCGGACCCGAGCGCATCATGTACGTCGGGGATCGGCTCGACAACGACATCCGGCCCGCCCGGGCGGCCGGGATGCGTACCGCGTTCCTGCGGCGGGGACCGTGGGGGCTCATCCAGTCCCGCCGACACACGGTCGCCGCCGATCTCGTGCTCGACTCCCTCGAGCAGCTCACCGGACTCCTCACCGAACGGGGCATGGGACCGTGTCCGTGACCCCTCCGCTTCCGGTCCGGGACGGCGTCAGCCCCACCCGCCTGCGAGTCCCCGCCGACGGCCCGTGGGCGGGCATCGCCGAGTACGTCGAGGCGAGGTTCGACCACCTCGACCCGGGCGAGCTGCGGCGCCGGATCTCCGCCGGCGAGATCGTCGGCGCCGACGGCCGGGCGATCGACCACGACACCCCGCTGGGCACGCACGAGTTCGTCTGGTACCACCGCGACCTGCCCGACGAGCCCGCCCTGCCCTACCTGGAGGAGATCCTGTACCGGGACGGCCACCTCGTCGTCGTCGACAAACCGCACTTCCTCCCCACCACCCCCTCCGGCCACTTCCTCCGCGAGACCGCACTGGTCCGGCTGCGCACCCGCCTGGGCAACGACGACATCACGCCGATCCACCGCCTCGACCGCGAGACCGCCGGGGTGGTCATGTTCTCCGCCCGCGCCGACTCCCGCGGCGCCTACCAGTCCATGTTCGAGCGGCGAGAGGTCACCAAGGTCTACGAGGCCGTCTCCGCGCGCCCATCCGGATGGGATCCGGCCGCGCCGACTCTCGGCGGACACCCGGTGCCCGTCACCCACCGGGCGCACATCCGGTCGCGGCGCGGCGAGCTGCGCGTCACCCTCCACCCCGACCTACCGCCCAACTCCGAGACCCTCGTCGACGTGCTCGGCACCGGACCCAGCGCCTCGGGGCGGCCCGTCGTCCACACGCTCCTACGGCCGCGCACGGGGCGGCTCCACCAACTGCGCGTTCACCTCGCCGCGCTGGGGATCCCCATTCTCGGCGACCGGCGCTATCCCGGCCTGCTGCCCGAGGCCCCCGACGACCCCGACCTGCCGCTGCAGCTCCTCGCCCGCGAGCTCGGGTTCGCCGACCCCGTCACCGGCGGGCCCCGACGGTTCGTCACGCGCCGGACGCTGGCGCACGCCCCCGTCAGCGGCGCCGCCGGAACGTCAGGTGCGTGACGCCGCTGGGCGGTCAGCAGGTCGGCGTGGGCGCCGCACCGGCCCAGCGGTCGAGGGTCCACTGCACCAACTGCGGCGTGAGCGGCGAGTCGGCGGCGACCAGGCCCATGTGGTCCAGCACCGGGTAGGTGCGGAAGTCGATAGGATCGCCCGCGGCGCACCGACCGGCGACCCAGTTCTCCTGCATCGTCGGCGTCACGAGCGGATCGGCCAGGCCCTGCGCGACGAGGACGGGCCCGGCCACGGGCCGGTCGGCGAGTTCTCCCGCAGCCGGTCGCCGAGCCCGCCCTCGAGGATCGAGTCCGGGAAGACCTGCTCGGGGATCTGCGTCCCGCGCAGGAGTGCGGCGATGACGTCCTTCTCGTTGAAACACAGGTCGGAGATCTTCTCCACACCGTGCGCCGTGCCGGGGTTGAGGTGGCCGGACAGGTCGAGGTCGGGGTAGATCTCGTTCCACGACGTGGCGATGTAGGCCGAGACGGTCTTGCCGCCGATGCTGTCCTTGTCCTCGTCGGCCAGCCGGTACAGGTCGCTGGCCGGAGCCATGCCCGCGATACCGCGCAGCGTCAGCTCCGGCGCGTAGTCACCGGCGATCTGCCCGGTCCAGAGCGCACCGTGGCCGCCCTGCGAGTGGCCCCACACGACGGTGCCGGTGCTCAGGTCGAGCCCGTCGAGTTGCTGCGCGGCGCGGGAGGCGTCGAGCACGTTGCGCGCCTCGGCCCGCCCCACCAGGTACGGGTGCATGCCGGCCGTGCCCAGGCCCACGTAGTCGGAGATGACGCCGGCCCACCCGTGCTCGGTGACCATCTGCTCGAGGGCCGCGGCGGCGCCGTCCGCGAACGGGGTGGCGCTCAACGACGGGGCGCAGCGCGGCACGATGCCCGTCGTCCCGTGGGCGATACTCAGCAGCGGCAGCTCGTCGCCGCCCCGGTCGGCCGGCGCGATCGCCACACCGCTGGCCACCGTCACCGTGTCGTCCGGCCGGGTGGTCGTGTAGAGGATCCGCCAGGCGTCGGCGCCGTCCGGCACGCCGGTAGTGAGGGTTTCGGCGCGCAGGAGCACCCCGGGCTCGTCGGGCAGCGGCTCTACCGCCGTATAGAAGGCGTCGGGTTCGGGCCGGTCGTCACCCCTGAACAGGACCGCGCTGCCGATCGCCAGGGCGAGTACGAGCAGGAACATCACGACCGCCGCCGCCGTCCTCGCCCACCTGCCCACACGTTCGCGGCCTGCGCGCATGCGGGCGCGGGGACGTTCCACGACGAGCTCGAACAACCCGCGCAGCCCGACGAACACCAGCCACGCACCCACGGCGTAGCGGATCAGTTCGATCGCGAGCACCGGCCACAACAGGCACAACAGGCCCAGCAGGATCGCCGCGGCGCCGCTGAACAGGCCGGCCACCCGCCGGTCGGCGCTACCGCGCCAGGCCCCGACGATGGTGTGGACCCCGTGCGCCACCAGGGCGGCGACCATCACCCACAGCAGTGTGCGGATGCTCGCCGTGCGCCACGCGAATACCACGATCCCGGCCACGACGGCGGCGAGCCCTACCGCGATGCGTGTCCACCGCCCGGAGTGGCCGGCAGCGTCGACACCGGTGACCGTGGCGAGTCCGACGACGACGAGTCCCGCCCCCCGCCAGCGTGACCATCACCGGCATACCGAGGTGGACGAGGATCAACACCACGCCCAGGGCGACGGACGCCAGAGCAAGAAGGGCGCCGAGTACCCGCCGTCCGCCGTCGCTGTGCTTATCGGTGTGCTGGTCGGCCGTGTCGTGCAAGATCCGTCTCCTCGGGTGCGTCCTCGGGCCGACCTCTACCGGCGTATACGGCCTCCGGTAAGGAAACTATCCCGAGGCCCCGCGCGGGAGACTCCGAACCGCGCGTTCTCACCCGTCGACGTCGGCTGTTCTCACCCGTCGACGTCACCCAGATGGTGTTCGACGTCGTGCACGATGTACTGGCACAGGGAGGCGATGGTGAACACGTAGCCGTCGCCGCGTCGACCGGTCCTGTCGCGATCCGCGGGGCCGACGCGGTCGAGAACCTCCAGCGTCCGAGCGGTGGCGGCGTCGAGTCGGCGCGCGAGATCGGCCGGGTCGCTGCGCCAGTATCCCTGCTCGACGACCGCCGCCTCGCCGTCGAAGTCGTCGTACGTCGGCTCGGCGCGGTCGAGCATCGACTCTATGCGGTCCCCCAGGACCTCGATGAGGTCACGGCAGTGGCCCGCGTACTCCAGCGGCGACCACACCCGCGGCGACGGTCGCCGCTCGACCCCGGGCCGCCGGAGGACGGCGAGCCACCGGTCGCGGGCGGAGGCCAGACGGTTGCTCGTGGTGGCCGGGTCGTGAGGCCGGTAGCCGCACTCGTCGCAGCCCGACTCGAGTACGGTCGTCCAGTCTTTCGTGTCCGGCAGCGAGGGTTCGGGAGGCGTGTCCATACCTCCACCGTCTCACCGTCCCGGCGGGCCCGCGGCCGGATCGGGCTAGGTCGGCGACGTCAGCCGTTCGCGGGGAGCCAGTCGGCGAACCGGTCCGTGGAGACCTCGGCGAGCCACATCTGCCAGAGCGGGCCGAAGGACACCCGGCGCACACCGAGCTTCTTCAGGGCCGCCAGGTCGCCGGCGCCGTGTCCCTTCACCGGATGGGCGGTCGCGTTGACGGGGATCGTCACCGCCTGCACGAGACGCGTCAGCTGATCGGCGGTCGTCACGCCCACCGGGTACACCGATCGCGCTCCGGCGTCCTCCATGAGCGTGATGCGGGCCTCGGCCTCCGCCAGCGGGTCCGAGAAGACGTCCGTCCCCAGCTTGACGGCATCGGTGCGTCCGTTGATGACGAACGGGACCCCGGCGTCATCGGCCGCGCGGCGGGCGGCGGCGATGTAGTCGGCGTGCTCCTGACGGTCGCGGACGCGCTTACCCTCGCGGTGCACGACGTCCTCGATGTTCGCGCCGACCGCACCCGCCTCGAGCAGGCGGGTGATCAACTCGGCCGGGTCGAGACCGTAGCCCGACTCGACGTCCGCGCTGACGGGGACGGAGACCGCGTCCGTAATCCGCTTGACCACGCGCAGGTACTCGGAGAAGTCCATCTTCTCCCCGTCCGCGCTGCCGATCGCATCGGCGACGGGGTGGCTACCCACCGTCAGGCCCTGGAAGCCGGCGTCGGCGGCGACCCGGGCGCTCCAGGTGTCCCACACGGTCGGCAGGACGGCCAGCTCACCCGATTCGTGGAGCTCGGCCAGCGTGGTTGCTCGTGCACGTACGTCGGGCATCTCGATCCTCCTCGGGAGCGCGGGCTTTCGTCTCCCGACCCTACGCCGGTGGCCCGGTCCGCGGACCACCGTAGAGTGACCCGTATCACAAGTCGCCACGCGCACTCCGGAGGTCACCATGAACCACGTCTACAGCGTCACCGAGATCGTCGGCTCCTCGCCGGACGGAACGGACCAGGCCATCGCCAACGCGGTCGCGGAGGCGTCCAAGACCCTCCGGAACCTCGAGTGGTTCGAGGTCCAGTCCGTCCGCGGCAAGCTCGACGGCGGCGCGGTCGCCCACTGGCAGGTGACCATCAAGGTGGGATTCCGGCACGAGTCCTGACCAGACGCCTCCGGCCGCCTCCGGGTTCCCGCGGATCCCGCTGTCCACAAGGCGTTTCGGCGGCTCCACAGATCGCGTCGCGGGGCTGTCGCCGGACCTCGGGCCCGCCGAGACTCGGGGCATGAGATTCGAGGACCTCCCCGACAACTGGAACACACTCCCGCTCGACGACGCCCCGCTCGCCGCCGGCGTGATCGACCTCGTCATCGGTCACCACGACCGCGGCCGGAACACGATGCTCATCCTCCCGTGCGACGAACACGACGTCGGCCTCCCCGCCCCCATCCTCATCAGCGACGTGGACTGGCTGTGCACATCGCACGAGCGCCGCGACGCGATGGCCGTCCTTCCCGCCATTGCGTCGCCGGGGTTCGTCGTCGGACTGTCCGCGAGGCGCCGCCTACCCGACAAGGTGGTGCGCGGCTGGCTGCGGACGATCGAGGACGAGCTAGACGCCACGGGACAGGCGCTCCTGGCACTGGGGGTGGCGGACGTGGACACCGTGGAGATCGTCGGCGGCCGCGCCGCGCGCAACGGGAGCCGCGCGTGAGCAGGCGGGGCACCTCCGCGTGAGCGGCCCTGACCACTGCTCGCGGATGACAGGACCCCGGCGTCCCGCCGGTAACATCGACCCTCGTGCCCGACAACTCACAGACCCCGGGAACGGGCAGCATCGTCGACTACTCGGCGCTTCCCGGGCCGGGGGGCCGCCGATCCAAGCTGCCCGCCGTCGACTCACCGCGGTGGACCCTCAAGGTGGCGCTGTCCCAGCGTCCCTGGAGCTTCATCGCCTCCGGCGGCATGGCCGTGGGATTCCTCTGCAACGGGCTCACCCCCGTCGTCGTGGGCCGTGCGGTCGACGACGCGATCGCCACCGGCCGCCTGAACCGGCTCTGGCTCTGGATCGGCGCGCTCGCCTGCGTGTTCCTGGTGGCGATGGTCGCCAACTGGACCGCCCGCTTCATGTTGGTCCGCAGTCAGCAGCTCGTCAGCCACGACCTTCGCACCGCGGTCACCGACCGCATCCAGGACCCGCGCGGGTTCGCGGGCCGGGAACGCACCGCGGGCGGCCTGCTGTCCATCGCCTCGTCGGACACCACGCGCGTCGGGGACATCGTCATGATGACCGTGATGCCCGTCGCCGAGGCGGCGGCCATCACATACGGCGCGGCGATGATGTTCACGATCAACCCGTGGTTGAGCCTGGCCACCCTGGTCGGCGGCCCGGTGTTGGTCATCGTGGCGCTCCGGGTGGCGCGGCCGCTGCAGCGCCGGTCGGTGGCGCGTCAGCAGGCCATCGCCCAGGCCGCCGCCACCGCCACCGACGTGGTGCAGGGGCTGCGGATCCTCAAGGGCCTGGGCGCCATCGTCACCGTCCGGAGCCGCTACGACGAGGTGTCGGACGACGCCTACCGCAAGACCGTTCACGCCGACGCCGCCGAGGCACGGCTCAACGGCGCCACCGAGGCGACGGGGGCCGTCTTCGTGTCCACGCTCGGCCTCGCGGCGGGTGCGTTGGCGCTCGCCGGACACGTCACCATCGGTGAGCTGATCACGGTGGTCGGCCTCACCCAGTTCCTCGTGGTGCCCATGACCATGTTCGGCCGCAACATCGCCTCCCGCTGGGCGTCGGCGGAGGCGTCCGGCCGGCGCATACGCGAGGTGCTCGGCGCGGACTTCGAGCGCATCTCCGAGACCGACGCCGCCACCACGGAGCGGTTCGTCCGCGCCCTGCCGTCGGGCCTGACGGTCGTCGACGGCGCCGACCCCGAGCTGATCCGGCTCCTCGAGTCACTGCCCCGTACGCGGGTGGCGGTCGTGCCCCACGCCGCCGACCTGTTCGACGGCAGCGTGGCGGACAACGTCCACCCCGATCGCGCGGCGGCCGAACACGCCCTGCGGGTCGCCTGCTGCGACGACATCCCCGACGGCCCGGACAAGCGCGTCGGCGAGAGCGGGCGGATGCTCTCCGGAGGTCAGCGGCAGCGCGTCGCCCTCGCGCGCGCCATCGCGTTCGACCCGGAGGTACTCGTGTTGCAGGACCCCACCACCGCGGTCGACTCGGTGACCGAACAGAACCTCGCGGACAACATCGCCCGCGAACGGGCCGGGAAGACCACGATCGTCGTCAGTCAGGCGCCGGCGTGGAACGCCGTCGCGGACGCCCGCCTGAGCGCGCAGCGGCTGCGCGAGACCGCCGAGGGACTGCTCGTGGGGGCCGAGGGATGACGACGACGAGCTCGACGCCGCCCGTAAAGACCGACACCGCCCTCCGGTTCCCGGTCGCCTCTGCAGGCCAGGTCCGTCGCGAGGTGGCCCGGCAGCTCGCCCGGGTCCGCCACGCCCGGCGGTGGCTGGCGGTGGCGTTACTCCTTCTGAGCCTTGGGGCGGCCGCAGGGGTGCTCATCCCCCAGCTCATGGGCCGGATCGTGGACCTGGTCTCCGGCGAGACGCCGGGGTCGCTGTGGCAGATCGGCGCGCTGTTGCTGACCGCGGCCGTCGGCGGCGCGGCACTCAGCGCTTCCGGCTTCTACCTGGTGGCCCGGTTGTCCGAGCGGGTGATCGCCAACCTGCGCCAGGACATGGTCGGCACCGCGCTCGGACTGCCGACCCACCGGGTCGAGGACGCGGGCTCGGGCGACCTCGTCAGCCGGTCCACCGATGACGTGGCGGAGCTGTCCTCGGCGGTCACCGAGACCGTCCCGACGCTGTCCACCTCGGCCCTGACGGTCGTGGCGACCGTGATCGCGCTGTTCGCCCTGGACTGGCAGTTCCTCGTCGTCCCCCTCGTCGTCGCGCCCCTCTACTACGTCGCCGCGCGCCGGTACCTCGCCAAGGCGCCGCGCCGCTACGCCGCGGAGCGCGCGGCGATGGCCGAGCGGGCGCGACGTGTCCTCGAGGCCATCCGCGGCCGGGCGACGGTACGTGCGTTCTCGCTCGAGGGCCGGATGCACACCCGGATCGGCAACGCCTCCTGGGACGTGGTGCGCGAGGGCATCCGGGCCCGCACGACGATGCTCGTGCTCAACGTCTGGATGCTGGTGGGCGAGTTCCTCATGCTCGCGATCGCCCTGACGGTGGGCTACCACCTGGTCGCCACCGGCGCCCTCACGGTGGGCGCGGTGACCGGGGCGGTCCTCATGATCATCCGGCTGCGGGGCCCGCTCATGACCTTCATGCGAATCCTCGACGTGGTCCAGTCGGGCTACGCGTCGCTGTCCCGGATCGTCGGCGTCGTGGTGGACCCGCCCGTGCCGGTGCCCGACAGCGGCGTCGACGCGCCGCAGGGCCGGGTCGAACTGCGCGGCGTGAGCTTCAGCTACGGCGGATCGTGGGCCGTGCGCGACATCAGCTTCTCCATCGAACCGGGGCGCACCGTCGCGATCGTCGGCGCATCGGGCGCCGGCAAGACGACGGTCGCCGCGCTGCTGGCGGGCCTCCTGGTCCCGGATGCCGGCGAGGTGCTCGTCGACGGCCACCCGGTGTCGTCGCTGTCCGACCGCGAGCGCATCGCCCGTCTGGCCACCGTCAGCCAGGAGGTCCATGTGTTCTCGGGGACCCTGCGCCAGGACCTCACCCTGGCCAGACCGGAGGCCACTGACGACGAGCTGCTCGACGCGCTGCGCCGGGTCAACGCCACCGCGTGGTTCGAGCGCCTGCCGGAGGGTCTCGACACGGTCGTCGGGGCGCGCGGGCTCCAACTGGATCCGGTCGCCGCGCAGCAGCTGGCCCTGGCCCGCGTCCTCCTGCTCGACCCGGCCGTCATCGTCATGGACGAGGCCACGGCCGAGGCCGGCTCGGCGGGCGCGGAGGCGCTGGAGCGTGCGGCCGACGAGGTCACCCGCGACAGGTCCGCCCTGGTGATCGCTCACCGGCTCGATCAGGCTTCTCGGGCGGACACCATCCTCGTGATGGACTCCGGGCGGATCGTCGAGCGCGGCACCCACGACGAGCTCGTCGCCCACGGCGGGATCTACCACCGACTGTGGAACGCCTGGTCCGCCGGCCGGCGGGCGACCGCCGTGGACAGCGCCCCGGACCCGGCCTAGAACGGGCCCGACCGGGGTGGGCGACGTCAGGAAATCCGGCGAGCGCGCGAGAGTTGGACCACACTGCAGGGGAGGCCGCCTCGGTTCCCGGGCCGCACGCGCGGAACGGGGCGCCCATCGTCCCGCCGGGGGCTCCGGCACCGTCGGTCCGACCTGGGGGATGATGGTGGGCGGCCAGATGGCGCAGTTCCACAAGAACACGATCAGCCCGAAACGAGAAGAGTCGACATCCATGACCCAAGGTCCCCAGAAGATCATCTACACCCTCACCGATGAGGCCCCGCGGCTCGCGACCGAGGCGTTCCTCCCGGTCCTCCGCACCTTCGCAGAGCCCGCCGGTATCGGCGTCGAGACCAGTGACATCTCGGTGGCCGCCCGCATCCTCGCCGCGTTCCCCGAGCGGCTCACCGAGGAGCAGCGCGTCCCCGACAATCTGGCCGAGCTGGGTCGGCTGACCCAGGAGCCCGACACCAACATCATCAAGCTGCCCAACATCAGCGCCTCGGTGCCGCAGCTCACCGCTGCGATCGCCGAGCTCCGGGAGAAGGGGTACGACCTCCCCGATTACCCGTACGACCCCAAGACGCCCGAGGAGAAGGAGATCGCCGAGCGATACGGCTCCTGCCTCGGCAGCGCGGTGAACCCCGTGCTGCGCCAGGGCAACTCCGACCGGCGCGCGCCGAAGGCGGTCAAGGAGTACGCGCGGGCGAACCCGCACTCCATGGGCAAGTGGTCGATGGCGTCGCAGACCCACGTCGCGCACATGACGCACGGCGACTTCTACGCCGGCGAGAAGTCCATCATCCTGGACCGCGCCTGCGACGCCCGCATGGAGATCGTGACCCCGGACGGCGAGACCCATGTCCTCAAGACCGTGCCGCTCGAGGCCGGCGAGGTCGTCGACTCGATGTTCATGAGCAAGAAGGCGCTCCTGGACTTCTACGAGGAGCAGCTCGACGACGCCAAGGAGACGGGCGTCATGTTCTCGCTCCACGTCAAGGCCACCATGATGAAGGTCAGCCACCCGATCGTGTTCGGTCACGCCGTCCGCGTGTTCTACAAGGACGCGTTCGCCAAGCACGGCGAGCTCTTCGACGAGCTGGGCGTCAACGTGAACAACGGGATGGGCGATCTCTACGACAAGCTCGAGTCCCTGCCGACCTCCAAGAAGGAGGAGGTCATCGAGGACATCCACCGCTGCCACGAGTCGCGCCCGGAGCTGGCGATGGTCGACTCGGCCCGCGGCATCACCAACTTCCACTCCCCCTCCGACGTCATCGTCGACGCCTCCATGCCCGCGATGATCCGTATCGGCGGCAAGATGTACGGTGCCGACGGCCGTAAGAAGGACACCAAGGCCGTCATCCCGGAGTCCACGTTCGCGCGGATCTACCAGGAGATCATCAACTTCTGCAAGACCAACGGGGCGTTCGACCCGCGGACCATGGGCACCGTGCCCAACGTCGGTCTGATGGCGCAGAAGGCCGAGGAGTACGGCAGCCACGACAAGACCTTCGAGGTCCAGCACGGCGGTGTGGCCAACATCGTCGACGCCGCCACCGGCGAGGTCCTGCTCTCCCAGAACGTGGAGGCGGGCGACATCTGGCGCATGTGCACCGTCAAGGACGCGCCGATCCGCGACTGGGTCCGGCTCGCCGTGGACCGCGCCCGCGCCTCGGGCATGCCGGCCGTCTTCTGGCTCGATCCGTACCGGCCGCACGAGAACAACCTCATCACCCTGGTGAAGAAGTACCTCGCCGAGCACGACACCGAGGGCCTGGACATCCAGATCATGTCCCAGGTGCGCGCCATGCGGTACACCCTCGAGCGCGCCTGGCGTGGCCTGGACACCATCTCGGTCACCGGCAACATCCTGCGTGACTACCTCACCGACCTGTTCCCCATCCTCGAGCTGGGAACCAGCGCCAAGATGCTGTCGATCGTGCCGCTGATGGCCGGCGGCGGCCTGTACGAGACCGGCGCGGGCGGCTCCGCGCCCAAGCACGTGCAGCAGCTCGTCGAGGAGAACCACCTGCGCTGGGACTCGCTCGGCGAGTTCCTCGCGCTCGGCGCCAGCCTCGAGGACGTCGGACGCAAGTACGACAACCCCAAGGCCGCGATCCTGGCCCGGACGCTGGACACCGCTACCGGCAAACTGCTGGAGAACCGGAAGTCCCCGTCGCGGGAGACCGGTGAGCTCGACAACCGGGGCAGCCAGTTCTGGCTCTCGCTGTACTGGGCCCAGGAGCTGGCCGCGCAGTCCGACGACCCGGACCTGGCGGCCCACTTCGCGCCGCTGGCGGGCAAGCTCGACGCTGAGAAGGACACCATCCTCGGCGAGCTCCTCGAGGTGCAGGGCAAGCCGGTCGACCTGGGCGGTTACTACCAGCCCGCGATCGACAAGCTGAAGGAGGCGATGCGTCCGAGCGAGACGTTCAACGCCGCCCTCGCGAGCATCTCCGGCTGACTTCCACGCCGCAGCCGCACCGCACCCCGGGCCCGCCCCGGGGTGCGGTGCGCCATTTCCCGGGAGAATCGAGAGACCGACGTGACCGACGCGACCGACTACCCGGCCCCACGACACGTGTGGCCACTCCTGCTCGCCGCGGTGGAGGATCTCCATGACCGGGGGTTCGCCGGCATCCGCGCCCTGCCGTACTTCGGTCCCGTCGGCTACTGGCGACTAGAGGTCACCACCGCCGACAACCTCCCGAACGGGGTGGATCTCCCACCCAGGGACGACGACGCGGTGTTCCGGGCCACCGAGGGCGCCTTCCCCCACGTCGGGGACCTCACCGTCTCGATCCGCACGAGCGCGCGGGACGTGGCGGACGAGATCCTGCGCGGCCTCGGCTCCCCGAGCCAGGTGCGGTACTTCAACGATGCCGACTACTGCCGCTGGTTCGCCGCGATGAGGCACCGTGCCGAGAGGATCGGCGCTCCCCCGTCTGCCTTCGAGGACTTCCACTCCGGCTGGCGCTGCGGCACGGAGGAGATCGACCCGCCGCCGGGGTGGGCGGGCGCCACGTAGGAGTGACGTCCAGAGAAGATGTTCAGCTGTCGAGCGCGGCCTTCATGCAGCGCATCGCGGCCAGCGTCTTGGGCACGCCGATGTAGGGCATCAGGTGCACGAAGCACTCCGCCACCTGCTCCCGGCTCATCCCGGCCACATCGATGGCCGTCTTGATGTGGCCGGTGAGTTGCGGCTCTGTCCCGCCCATCGCGGCCAGGGCGGCCATGTTGAGCATCTGGCGATCGCGGAGCTCTAGGCCGTCCCGCTGGTAGGTTCCACCGAACACCGCGCCGACCACCCAGTCGGATGCCCCGGGCGCGAACTCGTCCAGCTGCTGCTTCCATGCCGCCGCCGACTCCGGGGACTGCGTCTCCTCGACGAACCGGTTGCCCTTGTCCATGCTCAGTTCCACGGTGATACTCCTCGACGGATCGGCGAATGTCCTGGTCAGGCTAACAGGGCAGCCCGTAGGCCCGTCCCGGCCAGGTACGGGGTGGCGGACCCGCATGGCCCCCCATGAACCGGTCCATCACCCGGACGCGCTTACGCGACGACGCGGAATCGTGATAGCTTCGTTCGTCGGCTTCACAGCCGTACTGAAGCATCGATGACACGACACGCGAGGGTCCACGCAGGGACCTTCTGACACGGCACGGTCGATCAACCCCACCCGCCGGACGTCAGGAGACTCCTTGTCCTCATCCCATACTGCCCCTGCGCCTGTCCCCGGCCGTGCCGGTTGGATGATCGCGGTCGCCGCCGCCGCGGCGTTCCTCGCCACCTTCAACGAGACCTTCCTCAACGTCGCCTTCACGCCGATCATGAACGACTTCGGCGTCGACGTGAACACCGTGCAGTGGCTCACCACCGGGTATCTGCTGGTCGCCGCCGTGTTCGTCCCTGTCTCGAACGTGCTGTACCACCGCTTCCCGACCCGGCAGTTGTTCGTCTCGGTCGTCGCGGTCATGGTCATCGGCTCGATTGTGGGTGCCCTCGCCCCGTCCTTCGAGGTACTGCTGATCGCCCGCCTGCTCCAGGCCATCGGGACGGGTCTGCTCACCCCGATCGGCATGAACATCACGCTGGCCGTCTCGCCCCGCGAGAAGCTCGGGCTGAACATGGGCATCATGGCCGCGATGACCACCCTGGGGCCTTCCCTGGCGATCGTGCTCTCCGGTGTGCTGCTGACGTTCGCCCCGTGGACCACCCTGCTGTGGGTCTTCGGCGCCTTGACCCTGCTCGTCCTGATCGCGGGCGCGATCGCGCTGCGCACCGTGGCTGACCTGGGCCGCCCCGTACTGGACATCCCGTCGTTCCTGCTCGTCGCCGTCGGCCTGGTCGGCATCCTTTATGGCATCTCGGCCGCGTTCGGCGGTGCTCCGGTCTACGCCGCGCTCTCGGCGGTCATCGGCCTCGCCGCTCTGTGGGTGTTCGTCGTCCGTCAGCGTCGGATCGCGCACCCGCTCATCGACATGCGACCGTTCTCCAACCGCGCGTTCGTCCTCGGCGTGTCGATGACCATGCTGGGCCTGGTGTTCGTCTTCGCGATGAACGTCGTGATCCCGCTGTTCCTGCAGGCGGCTCAGGGCATCTCGCCGCTGGGTGCCTCGCTCACCCTCGCGCCGGGCATCCTGCTCACCGTGGTCGCCGGGCCGGTGGCCGGCCGCCTGTTCGACCGGCACGGCGGCCGCTGGTCGATCCCGCTCGGCTTCCTCGTGATGGCGGTCTTCGTCACCGGCGTCGGCATCGCCGCCGGGTACTCGTCGATCCTGCTCTTCGGCCTGCTCTACATCCCGGCCGTCCTGGCCACCGCCCTGGTGATCGGGCCGTCGCAGACCTTCGCGCTGTCCAGCCTGGACCGCGACTCCGCGCCGCACGGCGTGACCGTGGTCTCGACCAGCTTCCAGATCGCGGGCTGCGTGGGCACGTCGCTGGCCGCCGGCATCTACGGCGCCGTCTCCGGCGCCAACCTCGACTCCGGGGGCGACGAGTTCGAGTCCCTGCTCACGGGCTTCCGCAGCGCCGTCGGTGTCGTCGTCATCGTCTCCCTCCTCGGGATCGCGCTGGCGTTCGCCGCGAACCGGGCGGCGCGCACCGCCCGCCCGTCGGCGTCCGAGACCGGGTCGCGCCCCGTCGACTCCGTCGAGTCGATCATGAAGACCGACGTGTACGCACTGTCCTCCACGGACACGGTCCTCGACGCCCTCACCACGTTCGGTGTCCGCGGCATCTCCGGCGCCCCGGTCCTCGACGCTGACGGCGCGCTGGTCGGATTCCTCTCCGACGGCGACGTCATGCGCTACCTGTCGGCCGCGCACCCGTCGTCGACCTCGATCTACTCCTACGCGATCGGGGCCGACGACGACCTCGTCGACGCGATGGCGGACCTCGCGGATCTCAACGTCATGCGGTTGGCCACCCGGGAGGTCGTGACGATCGACGCCGGAGCCTCGATCGCCGACGCCGTCGCCGCGCTCTCGGACGCACACCTCAAGAAGGTGCCGGTCGTCAGTGACGCAGGCGCGATGGTGGGCATCGTCAGCAGATCGGCGATCAACCGACTGGCCATCACCAGCTACCTGGACTCACGCGCCGGGTCGACGGAGTCGGCAGCCGTTCCCGCTCACTGAGCCGACACGCCCGCCTCAGCCGACCGCGCCCCCGCCGAAATGTTCCGACGGGGGCGCGGTGGTCTCTGTCAGCGTCCGCTGCGTACCGGCCTGCTGCGACGAGACCCCCGCCCGGCACCGCCCGTCGCCGGGGTGCCCAGCACCCGCCGCCACCGTTCCGGCATCGGCGCCGACACCACAACGTCGCGGCCGTCGGGCAGCGGGATGACCATCCTCGCGGCGTGTAGGTGGAGCCCGGAACCGCCACGCGACGCGACCACACTGTCGAACCGGGGGTCGCCGTACCGGTCGTCGCCGGCGATCGGATGTCCGGCGTGCTGCAGATGGACGCGGATCTGATGCTTGCGGCCGGTGAAAAGCCGCACGTCCACCAGGGTGGCCCAGTCCCCCACGCGCCTTCGGACCCTGACGTGGGTCTCCGCGCGCTGGCCCCGCGGGTCCACCACCACATCGGCGTCTCGCCTCCGGAGCGGCGCCTCCAGCACCCTGAGGTTCGCAGGCCACTGCCCCGCGACGATCGCCAGGTAGTGCCGTTCGATCTCCTTCTCCCGATCGCGCAGCATCTCGTGGAGATGACGCAGCATCGGCGGGGTCTTGGTAAGGACCAGGACCCCGGAGGTGTCGCGGTCGAGCCGGTGGCCCAACTCGAGATCGGGCAGGTCGGGGCGGAGGAATCTCAGCGTCTCGATGACGCCGGCGGGCACATCCGAGCCTCGGTGCACGGCCACCCCGGCGGGCTTGTCCACCACCAGTAGGTTCGAGTCCTCGTAGAGGACGGCCTTGGCCATCCGGTCGAGTAGGGCGGTAGGTGGCCGCGTCACCGTCGTGGCGGGGGCCCCGGCTTGCAGCGCGGGGAGGTCGATCACATCGCCCTCGGCGAGCCGGTAGTTCTGCTCGGCTCGGCGACCGTTCACCCGCAGCCTGCCCTGGCGCAGAAGCTTGAACAGCAGCCCCGCCGGCACACCCCTGAGCTGGGATCGCAGGAACTTGTCCAGCCGACGGTCGGCGTGCCCTTCATCGACGACAATGGTGGCGGCCGGTCGCGAGACCGTGGTCGTGGCCGGGACGGGGGTCGGCGCGGTCAGACGGCGGGCGGGCGGGGGCCAGCCGCCTGCCGCGCGCTGTGACGTCATTTCGGCGGGCTCAGGGCAGCCTGGCGCGGTTGAGCGTGCTCAGGTCCTCGTTGACGTCCGAGAAGATGGCACTGACGTCCGTGATCCCGAAGCCTGCGAGACGCTCGGTGTGCATCGCGACGTAGGCCTCGGCGTTCGCGCGGGTGTCGAAGAGATAGATCCCTCCGGACCGGCCGGCCGATTCGTCCTCGATCCACACCTTCCAGAGGAAACCCGGCTCGGCGTTGATCGACTCCGCCAGCCCTCGGAACGCCTCCGCCATCTCCGCGCCCCAGGGGCCGCGCATCGAGAAGTTCACCTGTACCACTACAGCCATCGTCGCCCTCCCGGTCCGTCTCGAAACACCAGGATACCGCTGGTGGATGGATCAGCTTCCCGGTGAACCGACGTCCTCTGCCTGCCCGGGGTGCGGAGCGCGTGCCTGCGCCGCAGCCCACACCCGTCGCCAGTGCTCGGCGAGCGAATCAATGGTCTCGTGGGCGTTCAGCCCGCTGGGCTGCGGCACGACCCACAGCTCGACGTCCTCCGGCCACCCGGGCAGTGCCGTGCTGTCCTGCCTCCCCGCGGTCGCGCCGGGGCGGGTGAACGCGGTCCGGAACGCGGTGATCCCCACGATGGCCACGACCCCCGGGCGCAGCATCTTCGCGCGCTCCGCGAGACGCGCTCCACCTTCCCGCAGCTCCTCGCGGGAGAGCTCGTCGGCGCGCGCGGTCGCGCGCCCGACGAGGTTGGTGATCCCGATGCCGGCCGCGAGGAGTTTTCCCTCGTCCGCGTCGGAGAGTCCGGCCGAGGCGTCGACGAAGTCGTCGGTGAGCCCGGCGCGATGGAGAGACGGCCAGAAGCGGTTGCCGGGCCGTGCGAAGGGCGCGTTGACGGCCGCGGTCCAGAGGCCGGGGTTGATGCCCACGATGAGCAGCCGTAGCGCGCCGGGGTCGACCGGCAGGACGTCGTCGACGCCGTCCTCCTGCAGATCGGCGAAGGCGGCGAGATCCTGCTTCGTCGGTCGCCGACCCCGCAGCGGGGAGGGCCGCCGGGGTCGCGCCCTCACGCCCACGGCGACGCCACCTCACCCGTCGTGGGTGCCGCCGGACTCACGCCTCGAGCACGTAGCGGAGGATCTCCACCACCTGGTCGGTGGTCGTGCACCAGGCCTGGGCCTCCGCGTCGACCTCCTTGAGCGGGTGGATGATCTCCGCATCGTGGAGCGTCACGTAGGTCTTGCCCAGGGCCGCGCAGTAGCCGGCGTCGAATGCGGCGTTCCACTGCTTGTACTTCTCCCCGAACCGCACCACCACCAGGTCGCTCTGCTCGATCAACGTACGCGTACGAATCGCGTTGACCTTCGCCGACTGGTGGTCTCGCCAGAAGGGGTTCTCGGTCCCGCCGAGGTGGTCGCCCGCGGCATCGCTCGCCGGGTGGTCGGT
Source organism: Dietzia sp. HMSC21D01 (assembly GCF_001815995.1). Lineage (NCBI taxonomy): Bacteria > Bacillati > Actinomycetota > Actinomycetes > Mycobacteriales > Dietziaceae > Dietzia > Dietzia sp. HMSC21D01. Next base: position 39,009 of record NZ_KV823945.1, read on the forward strand.
GACCGGCTCGGTGAACGTGACATCGAGGCCCGCGGCCGTCGCGCCGCTCCGGATCTGGTCGCGCCAGTCAGTGTGGATCTCGCCGGACAGGTACACGGTGAAGCTCATGACCACACCATCCATGAGTGCGGCGACCGCGGCAACTTCACCCCCGCGAGCCTGAGAATCGACTCATCTCCTCGCCAGAACGTCACCCGTGGCGGCCGTGCCGGTCAGGCCCCCAGTGCGATGCGGTGAGCTCGAGGTGGGGAGGACTGTGATCAGGCGGGCAGCGTATCCGCGCAGTTGCTGTGGCGGCGCAGACTGGCACGGCTCCCCCGGGCACGACGGTCGGCCCGGGGAAGCCGTGCTCCCCGCTACCCGATCAGGTACGCGAAGCCCCGGCCGGACTCTTCGAGTCCGCGGAGGAATCGTCTCGTCCGGTTCACGTAGTGGTCCACGTACTCCGCTTCCGACTCGTTGCCCGGCTCATCTCCGTCACGAGGGGGCAGACAGGGAACGAAGTCCGCACGGGTGAGTGTGTCCAGATCATCGGCGATCGGGGCGACGTCCTCTGGCGGGATCGCCCGAACCCACGGCAGCCACCCTTCCCAGTTCGCGAGCGGCGTCACGTCGCCCTCGAACATGCGATACGCCGGGCGGGGTTCGTCAGTCGGATCAGACGGTGACGTCATCAACTGCAGATTTCTCCACGCCTTGTCCAGGTAGAGCATGTCCTCCTCCCGAGGGCCCTGTCGAAAGTCGGTCGCGGCGACCGTGGACCCGGGCGGAAAACCCCAGGCATCCGCCAAGGGGTCGGCGCTGATGTAGGCGCGCGGGTCGGCGAGCACGGCCTGGGTGGCGTCGGCGTCGAAGGCATATGCGTAGTAACGGATTCCCATAAGCCCAGCATCGCGGAGAGCGACGTGCTGAGAAGCTCGTGCGCGGCCACCTGTGGATGAAGGATCCGGCTTCGGCTCGCCTGTGGAGAACCAGCGGGCCGGTCACGCGGTGGTGTAGGCGACGAGCGCTGAACAGTAAACCGAGACTCCGACCCGCGTCACGGCGAGTCGAGTAGGTCGATTCCGTAGTCCGCGACGACGGCCCGTACCTCGGCCAGGTAGCGCAGCGCCTGCTCGGTGAGCGGAATGCCGGAGTGGCTGATCCAGCCGATCTCGATGCTCTCGTCCACGTCGAGCGGGATCGCCACGATCTCCGGGTCGAGGTCGTCACTGATGATGCCGGTCGAGATGGTGTACCCGTCGAGTCCGATCATCAGATTGAAGATGGTCGCGCGGTCGGCGACCCGGATCTCCCGCTTGCTCGACAGGGTGGAGAGGATCTCTTCGGCGAAGTAGAACGAGTTGTTCGCCCCTTGGTCGAACGTGAGCCGGGGCAGGTCGGTCAGGTCACCGAGCGTGACCCGCTCGCGGGCGGCCAACGGGTTCTTCCTCGAGATGAAGATGTGCGGGACCGCCGCGAAGAGCGGGTGGAACACGAGGCCGGAATCGCGAAGGAGTTTGTCGATGACCTTGCGGTTGAAGTCGTTTCGGTACAGGATGCCCACCTCGCTCCGGAGCGTCCGGACGTCCTCGATGATGTCCCATGTTCGCGTCTCGCGAAGAGAGAACTCGTACTGCTCCACGTCGGCGGACCGCACCATACGGATGAACGCCTCGACCACGAAGGAATAGTGCTGCGCCGAGACGCCCAGCAGTCGGCGGGACGGCGGCTGGCCGAGATACCGCTGCTCGAGCAGGGACATCTGCTCGACGACCTGTCTGGCGTAGCCGAGGAACTCCGCACCCTCCTCGGTCAGCGTCACACCCCGGGCGGACCGCGAGAGCAGCGTGCGCCCGACCCGGGACTCGAGGTCCTTCATCGCGGCGGACATGGTCGGCTGGGCGACGTAGAGGAGCTCCGCCGCGCCCGTGATCGACCCCTCCGCCGCGACCTCGATGAAGTACTCCAACTGTTGCAGCGTGATGCCCCTGGATGCCCTGCCCATAGGCACAGACTATAGAGACGCATAGCAAACGGTAGTTACCCGATGCCTGAACTGGGGCTGCAGGATGAGGGCACAGATTTTCCGCAAGGCCGAGCCCGGCCGATCGAGACCCGCATTGGATGTACATGTCGGACGACTTCGCGTTCAGCATCACCACCACCCGCTTCGACGAGGACTACTCACCGTCGGAGAATTCCCGCACCACCACGAACTTCGCCAACCTGGCACGGGGCGAGCACCGCCGGCAGAACCTCCGCCGCGCCCTCGCCATGATCGACGACCGGTTCAACGGACTCGCCGGCCGGCACGACCCGAGCCGGGACCGCTACACCGTCGAGCTGGAGATCGTGTCCGCGGATCTGCAGTTCACCTCGGCAGGCGAGAGCCAGCGGTTCCCGCTGATCGAGGTCCTGGACGTCCAGATCCTCGACCGGGACACCGGTGAGCGTCACCCGGGCATCGTGGGGAACAACTTCTCGTCCTACGTCCGGGACTACGACTTCAGCGTTCTCCTGCCGGCGGCCAACGAGAACACCGCTGAGTTCACCGTGCCCGACGACTTCGGCGACCTGCACGGCAGACTCTTTCAGCGCTTCGTCGCCTCGGAGGCGTACCGAGAGCGCTTCTCCGCGGAGCCGGTCATCTGCATCAGCGTGTCGACGAGCCGGACCTACCGCCGGACCGGACACCACCACCGCGTCCTCGGTACCGAGTACCAGCAGGACGACTTCTCGCTGACCGACGAGTACTTCGCCCGGATGGGGCTGGAGGTCCGGTACTTCATGCCACCGGGCGGCGTCGCGCCGCTCGCGTTCTACTTCCGCGGTGACCTGCTCCACGACTACACGGACCTGCAGCTCATCGGCACCATCAGCGTGATGGAGACCTTCCAGAAGATCTACCGTCCGGAGATCTACAACGCTCAGTCCCCCGCCGCGGACGTCTACCGCCCGACTCTGGACCACGGCGACTTCTCACCCACCCCGATCGTGTACGACCGCGAGGAGCGCAACCGGCTCGGCAAGGCGCAGGGCAGGTTCACGGAGGAAGCCCTCATGAAGCCGCACCGAGCACAGCTCGAACAGTGGGCCGCCCGCCACCCGGTGGTCGTCGGATGAGCACCAGAGGAGAGTCGATGAAGTCCCCGATCCTGCCCACCACCACCGTCGGCAGTCTGCCCAAGCCGTCGTGGCTCGCACAGCCGGAGACCCTCTGGTCGCCCTGGAGGTTGGAGGGCCCCGAGCTGATCGAAGGTAAGCAGGACGCGCTGCGTATCGCCGTGAAGGAGCAGAGCGATCGCGGCATCGACATCGTCAGCGACGGCGAGCAGACCCGGCAACACTTCGTGACGACCTTCATCGAACATCTCGACGGAGTCGACTTCGAGAAGCGCGAGACGGTACGCATCCGGAACCGCTACGACGCGAGCGTGCCCACCGTGGTGGGCGCCGTGAGCCGCGAGAAGCCGGTCTTCGTGGACGACGCGACGTTCCTGCGGCAGCAGACCGACAAACCGATCAAGTGGGCTCTCCCCGGGCCCATGACGATGATCGACACGCTGTATGACCGCCACTACTCCAGCCGCGAGGCGCTGGCGTGGGAGTTCGCGGCAATCCTCAACCAGGAGGCGCGGGACCTTGAGGCCGCGGGGGTCGACATCATCCAGTTCGACGAGCCGGCCTTCAACGTCTACTTCGACGAGCTCAAGGACTGGGGCGTGGCGGCCCTGGAACGCGCGGCCGAAGGACTGCGCGCCGAGACCGTCGTCCACATCTGCTACGGCTACGGGATCAAGGCCAACACCGACTGGAAGGCGTCGCTCGGCTCGGAGTGGCGGCACTACGAGGAGTCGTTCCCCCTCCTGCAGCAGTCCGGTATCGACATCATCTCGCTGGAGTCCCACAACTCCCGCGTCCCGATCGACCTGGTCGGGCTACTGCGCGGGAAGAAGGTCATGCTCGGGGCGATCGACGTGGCGAGCGAGAAGGTCGAGACTCCCGAGGAGGTCGCGGACACGCTCCGCAGCGCGCTTGAGTTCGTGGACGCGGACAAGCTCCTGCCGAGCACCAATTGCGGCATGGCGCCCTTGTCGCGGGACGTCGCGCTCGCGAAGCTCAGCGCACTCAGCGCTGGAACACGCCTCGTCCGCGAGGAGCTCGTCACCTCTCACGCCTGACGGATCGGGCCGGGTCTGCGAGCGCCGGCCCCGCCCTGCATGCGATGCCCCCGACCGCCACGACCCCGGGCCACCAACGACCGCCGCGGCACTCCGGTCAGCGCCCCGCCCGATCTCCGGAGAGGTCGAGGCCGCCGAAGTAGTGCGCGAGGACGAATGCCATGGCGACGCCGCCGGTGGCTGCAGCGGCCCTGTCCTTCGGAGATCCCACGCGGCGTGCCAGCGCGCCACCCGCCGCGAGATTGAGCACGCCCCAGGCCACGTTGTGCAGTGGCGGGGACAACCCGACTCCCGGGGGCGTGGCGAAGAGCGTCGGGAACCGCTCGCCGGTCATTCCCTTGACCGTGTGCGGCACGGCGTCGGCGAGCAGAGCGCCGCCAAGGCCCGCAGCGATCACACCGGTCACCTCGCGTAGAACAGTCACTGGCTCCCCTCTCCGTCTGCGCGACCGGCTCCGCCCTCCCTGGCGACGCTCGACCACGTGCGCTGCCGCCTGCGGTACGGGCCGACCTTCACGAGTCTGACAGAGATCCCCGGACGTCGTACCGGGCAACCACGAAGTCGCGGTTGCGATCGCACCCCTTCAGCTCGAGGTCGAACGCGCCGCCGAAGAGTGGCTTGCCCGAACCGAGGGTCACGGGCGCGATCGAGACCACCACCTCGTCGAGCATCCCCGCCCCGGCGAACTCGGCTGCCAGCCCGCCGCCACCCATCACCCACACATCGCGACCACCGGCCGCGCACTCCAGCGACTCGCGGTGATCAGACGGGGCGCCCGCGACAAAGGAGACGTGGTCATTCACCGCCTCCAGCTCCCGGTGGGTGAACACGAAGGTGGGGATCTCGGGCAACCAGTCACGGTCGTGTTCGAGCACCCACGCGTACGTGGACGCCCCCATGACCTGCGCCCCCACCTCCGTGAGGAACGCGTCGGTGCTGCCCGGCCCGTTCTCGTCGATGTCCTGCTTGAACAGCCAGGCCAGCGAGTGGTCGTCGTCCGCGAGGAATCCGTCGAGGGTCGTGGCGGTGTAATAGCGGTAGCGGGTCATGACAGTCCTCCTGAGGCGCGGCGGTGCCACATGATCGGGTCGGGATCGAGGTGCCTGATGTCGACGCCGGCCTGCGCGAGCATCCAGCGCGCGAGCTGGCGGCGGTGGGCCGAGAACGTGAGGGTGTGGGCGACGATCTGCGACAGCAGGAACGACTCGGGTGGGTCACAGAGCGCGTCGACCACCCAGTCGCCCCACGCGCCACGGCGTTCCACATCGCGTGTCATGGCCAGCCACCGCGCGGCGATCTCGGAGTGCCGCCTGCGGAGACTCGCGACGTCGTCCTCCACGCCGAGGTCCGGCTCGTCCTCCCCCTCGATGCACGCGAGCCAGGGCAGCTTGTCCAAGGCCAGGTGGTGCAGGACGTTCGCGAGCGTCGTCTCGTCACCCGCCCACTCGAGCACCCTGTGTCCCGGCAACCTCTCGCGCCGGAACTCGTCGTCGTCAACCCCCTCGGCGGCGGCGAGCACCGCGGCGGTGTCGTCGAGGTCGTGCCGGATCATCAAGGCGACGACGTCGCCGGCCGAGATCTCCTGCCCCGCGTCGACGTAGAGCACCGTCGGGGAATGGAAGTGGATACCGTTCGGCGCCGGCAGCCAGTGACCCCGGTCGTGCCGCGGCGGCATCGCGCTGGGAGGACACCCGTACGCACGGGAGAACGCGCGCGAGAATCCCTCGACCGAGTCGTACCCCGCCGCGAACGCCGCGTCAGTGACACTGCGTCCCGCCTGGATCTCCCAGGCCGCGCGCTCGAGGAGGACACGCCGCCGCATCGCCGCCGGCGCTTCACCTGCCGCCCGGCTCACCTGACGACTGAAGTGGAACGACGACGAGTGGGCGTCCGCCGCGAGCGTGTTCAGGACTGCGCCGCCTTCGCGCTCGGCGAGAACGGCGTCGAGCAGCTCGCGGATGCGATCTCGCCCCAGGCGTCGTGCGGTCATGCCCTGATTATCAGCGGAGCGGGGCGCCTTCGGCTTGACCGTTCTTGCTCGATGCTCTGACGCTCGGTCGGCCGGAATTTGTCCGTGGGCCGTACCGGACGCCCACGCGTATGCGCCGTAGCGCCGGCCTAGACGTTGAAGCGGAACTCCACGATGTCTCGCTCTTACATCTGCTCGAAGCATCGCGCCACTCCGCTGCGTAGTAGAGATCACGAATTAGCGGCAGCTGGCTCTGCGCTGTCGTCGCGTCGCAGCCTCTTTTCCGTCTGATGCCGGAGTTCCCAGTAGACAAGGTCTGAGATCTCCTTAACAACCTGTCCTCTGCGGTGAGGGCTCTCAAAGAACTTCTCCAAGATGGTGTTCTGGGTGTCCTGGTGATCGAGCACCGCGTTGGTGACAGCCGTTTCCATCGTCTGGGACTCGCGGAACTGCTCCTTAGAGTTGGCGTTGACCTGATCCTTAATCGCTTCGTTCTGTACGAGGATCGTGACTACGCCCTGCACCCACGACTCCACTGTGCCGGGGTCGAAGTCCTCATCCTCGAACAGTGAGTTGATGTTGCCGAGGATCTCTTGCCACGCCACCATGTGCGGGTCGCGTGAACGTCCGCCGCCAACGCCCATCGGATTGAGCTTCTCTCCATCGCCGACGAGCGGAATAGCTCCTTCACTCTTTCGGGTCTGTTTGATGTGGGTTAGCTCGATGTTGTTGAAGTCCAGCTCCTCTGGGGTCTTGCGACCCGTGAGGCGGGGCCGCAGGAGGCGGAGGAACAGCGCGAGCTTCTCCAGGTCGGTGTCCTGGTAATCAACGATCTGCGACAGGAAGTCGTAGAGCCGCACGAACGAGCCGACGTCTTTGCGAAACAAGTCGAGCTCGTCGACTTCAGCCTTGGCTTTGTCGATCACTGCTGCGACGTAGCGGTCGTTGAACCTGTCGGCTGCCCGCTTCAGCGGTGCGGTGTGCTTCCCGTGATCCTTGTCGATGATGAACGCTCGCGCGAATTCGTCCACGTCGTCGCTGGTGTAAATCCCGACGGTCTCGATCTTTCGTGCGAGGTCATGTACGAGATCAGGGTCGGTAGTCTCTACGATCTCAGCAGTCCGGTAGTACGGCAGGAACGCTTCGAGGATCGTGTCGGCGTCGTTGACGAAGTCGAGAATGAACGTGGTGTCCTTACCTCGGGCGGGCAGGGTGCGGTTCAGGCGTGAGAGGGTTTGGACGGCTTCGATTCCATCGAGGCGCTTGTCCACGTACATCGCGCATAGCAGCGGCTGGTCGAACCCGGTCTGGTACTTGTTCGCCACGATCAACACCCGGAACTGGTCCCCGGCGAATGCCTGCGGGATGCCACGCCCGCGCAGGTCGGGGTTCGTGTTCGCTTCGGTGTAGGGCTCCTGCACGCCCGGCATGGTGTCCTCGATCTGCTCCGAGGTCAGGCTGCCGGAGAACGCCACCAGAGTGCCGAGCTCGTAGTCGTGCTTGTCGATGTAGGCGTCGATCGCCATTTTGTACTTTAGCGCGGCAGCACGGCTCGAGGTCACCACCATGGCCTTCGCGTGACCGTAGAGCAGGTGCGCGACATTCTCGCGGAAGTGCTCGACGATGATCTGCACCTTCTGGGCGATATTCGTCGGGTGCAGGCTCACCCACCGCATCAGACCCTTCTTCGCGGCGCCCTCATCCACCAGGTCATCCCCGTCCGCAGCGTCGCCGGTCTTGCGAGCGAGCTGGAAGGCGGTCTTGTAGGTGGTGTAATTACGCAGCACGTCTAGGATGAAGCCCTCCTCGATCGCCTGCTGCATCGTGTACACGTGGAACGGTGCCGGTTTCCCGTCCGCACCGGGGCGTCCGAACATCTCCAGCGTCTTGCCCTTCGGAGTCGCGGTAAACGCATAGAACGAGATGTTCTGTGCCGTAGCGCGGGCAGCCATCTCGGCAGCGAGCACGTCCTCGACGCTCACCTCGCCGCCATCCTCGAGCGCCTCGACCTCGGCCTGCGAGAGGACTTGGCGCAGTTTCTGGGCGCTCGTACCCGTCTGTGACGAGTGGGCCTCGTCCGCGATCACCGCGAACTTCCGATCCGCGAGCCCACCCTGCTCTGCGAGGGCCTCCAAAACGAACGGGAACGTCTGCAACGTAACGATGATGATGAGCTTGCCGCTACTGAGCTCCTGAGCAAGAAGCGCCGATTTCGAGGAAGCCGATGCCTTACGGACCTCGTCAGCGTTGACCGTTCCCACAACGCCCTTGATGTCCTCAATCGACTTGATGGCTTTCTGCAACTGATCGTCAAGCACGGTCCGGTCGGTGACAACGATGACCGAATCGAACGTCTTCGAGTTATCGCTGTTGTGCAGATTCGCGAGACCGTGCGCGAGCCACGCAATCGAGTTCGTCTTCCCTGAGCCTGCCGAGTGTTGGATCAGATACTTCTTACCGGGACCCTCAGCCTGCGTGATGTCCAGCAGGCTGGTGACCGCCTCCCACTGGTGGAAGCGCGGGAAGATCATCTGCTGGCTACGCGAGCGAGCGCCGGTAATCGGATCGACCTTCTCGGTGATCTGCAGGTTGACGAAACGTTCCAGGATTTGCAGCCAGTTGTCACGCTGCAGCACCCGCTCCCACAGATACGACGTCGCAGCACCCTCAGGATTGACCGGATTTCCCGCACCCCCGTTGTTACCGAGGTTGAACGGCAGGAACACGGTGTTCGCACCATCGAGTTTCGTGGTCATATGAATCTCGTCCGTGGAGACCGCAAAATGAACCAGCGCACGGGCGCCGAACTTCAACAGCGGCTCACCCTTAGGCGGGCGATCCCTGCGGTACTGACGCACCGCATCATCAATCGACTGCGTGTTGTCCGTCTTCAACTCAGCCGTTGCAATCGGCAGACCGTTGACGAAAAACACCAAGTCGATGGAGTCCTGTGGGCGCTTCGCAGAGTGGTGCACCTGCCGGACCACGCGGAGTCGGTTCGCCTCGTAGTGTTCTTGAGCCCTGGGGTTCATTGAGGTCGCGGGCTTGAACGCGCACATCGAGAACTTCGCTGGAGTCCTCCTAAATCCTCCACGCAGCACCGCAAGCAGACCGCCTCCATGTTCGAGGGGCTGATCCAGTTCCTTCACCAGTCGCTCGAGCAGTAGCCGCTTAGCGAGCTCAGTCTCCACTTGGGATTCGGTGTCCGGCACGACGCGCGCCCACTGCTCAGGCTGCGTCGCCTGCAGCCAAGCAAACACATCCTCCGGGATCAGAGCCCGCTCTTGGTCGTATCCAGCGAACCCCTCCTCGTACAGCCAACCGTGTGCCGCGAGGTGCTCGCAGATCTCCGTCTCGAAACTCTTCTCGTGCTGAACACCCATGATCTTCTCCCTAAGCCTCGATCTGCCCCGTCACCGCAGCTGTAATCAACGCCGAACGCCGCTCCTGTAAAAGTCCAATTGCCCGCTCGATGGTGACCTTGGCATCAGCGAGCGCTGCTGCGCTTGCATCAAGTTCCGCAACAATCCCTTGCTGTTCTCTCCCGGCTGGTAGCGAAAGTGGGACCTGCCCGAAGGTCTGCCAATTTCGGAAGTCCACTGCTCGTTGACGGACGCTGGGTGCCTGAGTAGACAAAAATCCGCTATGCCCAAGGTAACGAAGTGAGTAGGCGATGAAGCGGAGATCATCATCCTCGTCACGGAGTCGACATACGTGATAGACGGGCGTGGACTGCCCATCGCTATCGGAGACGCCGACAGCACCGGCGAAGCCATCGAGGCCGTGGAACACGAGGTCGCCCGCTGCAATCCCTTGATACCCGGCCTCAGTCTCGGAGAACGTGAACCCTTCTTCACGACGGTTCGAGCGCAGCGTCACCTCACCATCACGAAACGCAGTAACGACGCCAGCCCCCGCAACCACTGGTCGGTCCAATTTCACAAGCAACCGCTTCAACGGGCGCGTCTTCACGGAAGTAAAGCCGGTGAAGGCAGCATGCCAGCGAGCCTCATTCCGAAGGTGGAGCAGGCCCAGGAGTTCGCGTTGTTTGGTTATGAGGTGGTCGATCTTCACCGTCTCCACATCAAGGAACCGAACAATCTGGTGTTGCTTCTCGAACGGCAAAAGCGGGAATGGAAGCTCTTTCAGCCCCTCCCATCCGAGGGATGCTCTGACTCCGTCCTCACCGAGGTTATTGAAGACTCGCCGAAAGTAGAGGTCCATGAAATACCAGTATGCGTAACGTGGAAGAACCTTCTCGGAAGGTTGAACTACGATGTATGCGGGACTTACGAGTCCTTCGTCGTCGGACAGGCCGACACGGCTCGTAGAGACGTTCTGGAGGTCAATGAGCTTGAACACAAGTTGACCCGGCTTCAGCAGCTGGTAGGAATCAAATGATTCCGGCTGCAGGCCGTCATTCGCCTCTCGCGATCTGGGAAGCACACCGTTCATGGTTAACGACAGGCGTTGGTATGCGTCAGCATCTCCTGCACCTGGGATTTCCCGGAACTTTTCAAACAGGTACCCCACCGGAAGGATCTCTAGGTCGGCGTCGGCTGATGGAGTTCCAAACCAAGCTGGGAGGGGTTCCCCTCGGAACTTCAACATCACTCCGTCACCTCGTTCAGTAGCTCAAGAATCTCGCGGGTGACCTGGTGGAGCTCTTTATCAATCTCCTCAAGCGGGCGTGGTGGCTGGTAGCGGTAGAAGTAGCGGGTGAAGGGGATCTCGTAACCTATCTTGGTTTTCTTCTCATCCACCCAGGCGTCGGGTACATAGGGTTTGACCTCGGTATCGAAGTAGGCCTTGATGGTGTCCTTGCGACCCTCATCCGCGTGGGTATTGCCGTTATAGGTGAACGGGACCCGTTCGGTGTCGCGCAGGCTCGCGTCGGGCTGCTTCTTGCCTCGGGCGTTCGTGATGACCCCGCCGTCGTCGCCGCGTTGAGGGCGTTCCACGGTGATGCTCCAGTAGGCGAACTCTTCGATCGGGACGATCTTGCAGTGCTCGGTCTCGGCATAGTCGGCGTAGAGTCGCACGATCGTGGCGCGGTTGCCTTCGGTGAGTTCACGGCCCTTGTCGCCGAGCTTCTTGCGCATTTTGGCATAGAACTCGGTGCCGTCGATCAGCTGCACTTTGCCTTGGCGCTCTTCGGGCTTGTTGTTATCCACAATCCAGATGTAGGTGGCGATACCGGTGTTGTAGAACATGTCAGTCGGCAGCGCCACGATCGCGTCGATGAGGTCGTGCTCGAGGAGCCACTTGCGGATGTTTGACGGGCCGGACTCTGCGCCTCCGTTGAACAGAGGGGAGCCGTTCATGACGATGCCGCCACGGCCACCACCCTTGATCTTGGGGCGCAGCTTGCTCACTACGTGTTGGAGAAACAGCATCTGTCCGTCGCTGACGGCGGGCACGTTCTGCTTAGGCTTGTCACCGCCAGCGTAGAAGCGGGATGCGTTGCCGAGCTCTTTAAGGTCGTCCATGACGGCGGATTGGCTGGCTTTCCAGTCGTCGCCGTACGGTGGGTTCGACATGCAGTAGTCAAACGTCTGGCCAGCGAACTTGTCGTCGGCGAGGGTGTCGCCGAGCTGGATATTGCTGGAGTCGTACCCCTTGATGAGCAGGTCGGACTTGCACACGGCGTAGGAGTGGTCGTTCCACTCCTGTCCATAGAGTCGCAGTTGCGCTTGCGGGTTCAGTCCGGGCTTGTCGGAGCCGCCGATCAGGTGCTCTTCTGCGATGGAGAGCATCCCACCTGTGCCGACCGTAGGGTCATAGATCGACCGGATAGTGCCCGGAGTGCTCAGCGCCTCGTCGTCACCTTCGAAGACAAGGTCCACAAGGAGGCGGATGGCATCACGTGGGGTGAAGTGCTCGCCGGGCGCCTCGTTGGAGGATTCGTTGAAGGTGCGGATGAGGTATTCGTAGAGGTCACCCATCTCGGCGTTGGTGACCGTCTTGGGGTGCAAGTCGATGTTGGCGAAGCGTTCCACAACGATGTACAGAATGTTCTTTTCGGCCATCGTGCTGATCTCGTCGGCAAGCTTGAAACGCTCGAAGACGTCCATGTTGTCGGAGAACCCATTGACGTACTGTTTCAGGTTTGCTTCGAGCCCTTTCGAATCCCCGAGCAGGGACTTCAGTGTCCAGGGACTGGTGTTGTAGAAAGGCAGGCCGGTAGCGCGCCGGACCTGCGCGGACAGCAGTTCAGGATTGTTCCCGAAGCGCTGCACCAACGGTCCGATGATTGCTTGGTGTTCTGCGAGAACGCAGTCGAGACGGCGCAGGATCGTCATGGGCAGGACGACGTTGCCGTACTGGCTGGCCTTGTACGGACCTCGCAACACATCGGCGGTGCCCCAGATAAATGCCCCAAGTTGACTCATCCGTTTTTCTTCTTTCAGTCCACTAGCTGTACTGCCCACGCAGGTTGTGTACGCGGTCTGCGGGTGAGGCGCCTCGTAGTGCGGTGTGGCCGCGGTGGAAATTGTAGTGGTGTAGGAACGCCGGGAGGCGAGCCGCGCGGTCGGACTCGCTGACGTACGCGGCGGCGTAAGCCCATTCCTCGAGCATCGTGCGGTTGTAGCGCTCGACCTTGCCATTGGTCTGCGGCCGGTACGGGCGAGTGCGTTTGTGCCTGATCTCCGGCCCGAGGGCGTCGGCGAACGCGTGGGAGCGGTAGCAGGAGCCGCTGTCGGTCAGGACCCGCCGCACGGTGATCCCGGCGTCGGCGAAGTAGGCGTTGGCCCGCTTCCAGAAACCAGCGGCGGTCTCTTTGCGCTCATCTTCCAGCAACTCGGTGTAGGCCAGGCGTGAGTGGTCGTCGACGGCGTTGTGGATGTACCAGTACCCGGTCCCTGCTCGCCGGTTTCGACGCCCTTTGGCGCGGCCGAGGACCTTGTGCCCGCCGCCGTCAGGGATGCGGCCGAGCTTCTTGATATCCACATGCACCAGATCGCCTGGCGCTGCGTGCTCGAATCGGCGCACCTGCCGCTTGCCCGCACGCACCGGGGCGCCGGTGGCCGGATCGGTGAACGCCAGCCTGACGCAGCCGTAGCGGGACAGGATCTTGTGCACAGTCGAGGGCTGCATGCCCAGGTGGTAGGCGATCCGGGCCGGGCCCCACCGGCGGGAGACGCGCAGACCGAGCACGCGGCGTTCCCTTCGACGCGGCGTCCGGGTCGGGCTGTGCTGCGGGCGACTGGAGCGGTCGATCATCCCGGCCTTGCCCAGCTGCCGGTACCGGCGGGCCCACTTGCGGGCGGTGGTGACCGAGACACCAAACCGCTCCGCCGCTCGCCGCGGCAGCCAGCCCTCCTCGACGACGCACCGAGCCAGACGCAGTCTTCCCGTCGGAGTCAGCGGGGCGTTAGCGTGGGACATGAAGACCTCCGTTGTGGATGTGTTTGCTTGGTCGCTTTCACACCTCACACGGAGGTCTTCCTCATGTCAGCCCGCCATGCCGACCGGTGACGCAACGTCCGTGGTCAGTACAACTAGTGTCGCGTTTCTGAAGTTGGTTTAGG
>NZ_KV823946.1:0-4380 GCF_001815995.1 Dietzia sp. HMSC21D01
TCTCCACGACGGGACCCGGCACCGCGTGGCGGCCCAGGACCTCGAGCGCGGCCACGGCCTCGACCGCGGTGGCGCCGGCGCCGCCGGCGGCCTCGTCGATGAGCAGGGCGGCGGCGCCCGTCTCGGCGACGCGGCCCCACACGGCGGTGCCGGGGGCCGTGTCACCGGCGGCCCACGAGCGGATCACGGTGGGCATGTCGGACTTGGCCAGCAGGGAGTCGATGCTGCCGGCGAAGTCGATGATCTCGGGATCGAGTGCGAACTGCATGTTCAGAAAACCGCCTTCTCAGCCGCGCGGGAGGCCGAGGAGTCGCTCGGCGATGATGTTCTTCTGGACCTCGTTGGTGCCCGCGTAGATGGGGCCGGCGAGGGCGAACAGGTAGCCGTCCATCCACTGCTCACCGGCGAGCTCGCCGGCGGTGCCGAGGACGTCCAGGGCGGTCTCGTGGGTCGCGATGTCCCAGTCCGACCAGAAGACCTTGTTGATGGAGGACTCGAAACCGAGGTTGGCGCCTCCGGTGAGTTTCGTGACCGTGTTCCAGGTGCTCAGTTCGTAGGCGCGCGACCCGATCCACGCGTCCACGACGCGGTCCGCCAGGGACCCACGGGTGCGGTCGTCGAGGTCGGCCTCGGCGGTGCCCCACAGGTCGAGCAGCCGGTCGGTCGTGGCGAGGAACCGTCCGGGGGAGCGCAGCGACAGGCCTCGCTCGTTGTTGGCGGTGGACATGGCCACCTTCCAGCCCTGGTTGACCTCGCCGATCACGCCGGACTCGGCGGGGTTCGCCGGGTCGTCGGGCACGAAGACGTTCTCGAGGAACAGTTCGGCGAAGCCGGGCAGCCCGTCGAGCTGGTCGATCGGGCGGACGGTGACCCCCTCGGCCCGCAGGTCGAACATGAAGTAGGTCAGGCCCTTGTGGCGGGGCTCGTCCGGGTCCGTGCGGAACAGGCCGAAGCCCTTGTCGGCGAACGACGCGCGGGTGGACCACACCTTCTGCCCGTTGAGGACCCACCCTCCGTCGACGCGCTTGGCGGTCGAGCGCAGTGACGCCAGGTCGGAGCCGGCCTCGGGCTCGGACCAGGCCTGCGCCCAGATGTCGTCTGCCCGGGCCATGCGCGGCATGATGTGGGCCAGCTGCTCGGGGGAGGCGTGGTCGAACAGGGTCGGGGCCAGCAGGAAGATGCCGTTCTGGCTCACCCGCAGCGGGGCTCCGGCGCGGAAGTACTCCTCCTCGAAGACCACCCAGTTGACCAGCCCGCAGTCGCGGCCGCCGAACTCCTCAGGCCACGACACGACCGACATGCGGGCGTCTGCCATCGTCGCCTCCCACCGGCGGTGGGCCTCGAAGCCCTCGCGGGTGTCCATGTGGGGCAGCGGCTCGGTGGGCACGTTGGCCTCGAGCCACTGCCGCACCTCGAGCCGGAACTCGCGGGTCGATGCGTCCAGATCCAGATCCACGGCGTCAGTCCTTCTTCTCGCCGGTCGGGGCGGCGCCGCCCGTCGAGCCGGTGTTCGCGCTGTCGCGCATCGAGCGCGCGTCCATACCGCCCAGGGAGGCGGAGAACGAGTCGGTGTCGTCCGGCTCGGCGTTGGCGGAGTGCGCGAACATGTGCCAGCCGAACGCGGTGTCCAGGGAGGTCTGCAACCCCATCTGGTCCTCGTTCGAGTTGATGACCTTCTTGGCCAGCGTCAGACCGAACGCCGGCATGGCCTTGATCTCCTCGGCGATCGAGTCGACCTTGGCCTGCAGCTCCTCGCGGGGCACGACGTGGTTGAGCATTCCCCACTCCAGCGCCTCGGCGGCGCCGAACCTACGACCGGTGTAGAGGATCTCCTTGGCGCGGCGCGGGCCCAGCACGAAGGCGTGGGCGAAGTACTCGACGCCGGGGATGCCCATCTTCACCACGGGGTCGGAGAAGAAGGCGTCGTCGGAGGCCACGATGAAGTCGCAGATCCACGCCAGCATGAGCCCGCCGGCGATGCACGCGCCGTGCACCTGGGCGATCATCGGCTTGGGGATCTCCCGCCACCGGCGGCACATCTGGACGTAGACCTCGCTCTCGCGGGCCAGGCGCCGGTCGCCGCCGCCGCGGGTGGTGTGGTCCCACCAGAGCGCTGCGCGGTTGGGGTACTGGACGTGGTGGTCGCGCTCGGGCGTGCCGATGTCGTGGCCCGCCGAGAAGTGCCTGCCGTTGGCCCGCAGGACGATCACCTTGACGGCATCGTCCTCGACGGCCTTGATGAACGCGTTGTCCAGCGAGTACGTCATCACCGAGTTCTGCGCGTTGCGAAAGTCCGGTCGGTTGAGGGTGACGTACGCGGTGCCGTCGGTGACCTCATAGGCCACGGGCTGCGTGTCCGGCCCGAGGTCGTCGACCCCGAGGACCGGGGGGATGGGTGCATCGGTCATGACCTGGGACTCTCCTTACCTAGCAAGTGCTTGGTTGGTAACTGTACCGGACGGGCGCGGCGAGCCGGATTCAGACGGCTCTCGTCACACCCCGTAACCCCCGTCCACGTCGAGCTTCTGGCCCGAGATGAACCCGGCGCGGTCCGACGCCAGGAACGCGACCGCCTCGGCGATGTCGGCGGCCGTACCGAACCGGCGCAGGGGGATGTTGCCGCGTGTGACCTCCAGCGCGCGCTCGTCGAGGTCGCCGGAGGAGATGAGCCGCTCGGCCATCCCGTCGGTGAGCATCCCCGGGCCCACGCAGTTCACGCGCACGCCGAAGCGCCCCTCCTCGGCGGCCAGGCCCCGGACGAGCTGCTCGACCGCGCCCTTGGGGGCGGCCGACAGTCCGTCGCGTACCGGGTAGCGGGTGGTGGCGGCGGTGGTGACGACGACGACGTTGCCCGCCACCACGCGCAGGTGCTCCAGCGCGGGACGCACGATCGCGAAGAACCCGACCGCGTCGTCCTCGAGCTGCCGGCGGAACTCGGACGGCGCGATCCGGGACAGGTGCACCATGGGCACGTGCGGACCGGCGCAGTGGGCCAGTACGCGGATCCCGCCGTGTCGGGAGGCGATCCCGTCGATCACCGAGGCCACCTCGTCGTCGTCGTTCCCGTCGCCGTCACCGTCGGCGTGGCCCGGCGCCAGGCGCACGGCTTCCGCCCCCAGTTCCCGCGCCAGGTCCTCGGGCTCGGTCGAGCGGTAGCCGAGGACCAGGGGCGCGTCGGGGAACTCGTCCGCGAGCCGTCGGGCGACCGCTCCGCCGATCCCACCGGAGGCGCCGGTGACCAGGACGGCGCCGGGACTCATCGCAGCTCGGTCTTGACGATCTTGCCCGAGGCGTTGCGCGGAAGGGAGTCGACGAACGCGACCGTGCGCGGCCGCTTGAAGTTGGCCAGGTGCTCGGAGCAGAAGTCCAGCACGTCCTGCTCGGTGAGGGTCGAGCCCTCGCGGCGGACGATGAACGCCTTGCCGACCTCGCCCATCCGATCGTCCGGGACACCGATCACGGCGGTCTCCACCACTCCGTCCAGGCGCGCCAGGGTCTGCTCGATCTCGGCGGGATAGACGTTGAACCCGCCGTTGATGTACATGTCCTTGAGCCGGTCGGTGATGCGCAGGTTGCCGTCGGCGTCGATCTCGCCGACGTCGCCGGTGTGCAGCCAGCCGTCCGGGTCGATGGTCTTGGCCGTGTTCTCGGGGTCGTCGAGGTAGCCCTGCATGACCATCTCGCCGCGGGTGAGGATCTCGCCGTGCTCGCCGATGCGGATCTCCATGCCCGGGTAGGCGCGGCCGCACGTGGTGGACACCGTGACGTCGTCGTCACCGGTGCGGGCGGTGGTGATGAAGCCCATCGTCTCCGTCTGGCCGTACGCGGTGATCACCGTCTCCAGCCCCAGGTCGGACTGCATCCGCTCGATGAGCACCACCGGCACCACCGAGGCGCCGGTCACCGCCACCCGCAGCGACGACAGGTCGTAGTCGACACGGGTGGGGTCGTCGAGCAGTGTCTGGAAGATCGTCGGTGCCCCGGTGAGGATCGTGACCTTCTCGTCCCGGATCAACCGCATGGTCTCGGTGGTCGAGTAGACGGCCAGGGGGACGATCGTCACGCCGAACAGCACGCACGTCAGGAAGCCGGCCTTATAGCCGAAGCTGTGGAAGAACGGGTTGACGATGAGGTACCCGTCGCGCTCCGTGAGCCCGTTGTTGCCGCCCCACGCGCGCGAACCCGCGACGGTCTGACGGTGCAGGGCCACCACACCCTTGCTCTTGCCGGTGGTACCGGAGGTGAAGAGGATGTCGGCCACGTCGTCCCCGGTCACCGCGTCGGCGCGCGCGTCCCCGGCGGCGAGCAGCTCCTCGGTGGCCAGCGCGCGCAGGTCGTCGAAGTCCACGACGTCGACGCCCCCGGCGGCGCCGGCCCCCG
>NZ_KV823947.1:0-23134 GCF_001815995.1 Dietzia sp. HMSC21D01
CCGCGCCGCGGCCAGCGCGACCAGTTGGCTGCCCTCGTCCTGCACCGCCGCCATGCCCTCGCGCACCGCGTCGAGCGTGCCCGGGTCCCCGGAGTCCAGGTGGACGGCGTACGGGGACAGCTCGCCCTCGCGCCCACCGGTGACCAGGGCGAGTTCCTCGGCCGAGATCGCCCCGGGTCGCGCGGCCAGGTGGACCTTGGGCCGGGCGTCGTCGGCCGCGAGCAGGTCGGGTAGTTCCCCGGCGGCGGCGCCGAGCGACTCGGCGAACGCGCGGGCGATCCACTCGGGGTGGGCGGTCCCCACCGCCATCCGCGCCACCGGGTCGGTCACCCCCTCGCGCAGCGCGTCGAGCCACGCGTCGAGGTCCCGGGCCGAGACCTTGCGCAGCACGGCGTTGACGAACGCCCCCGCTCGGCCGAGACCCGCCGTGCGCGCCGCCTCGACGCTGGTGTCGACGGCCGCGTGGGCGCCGATGCGGGTGAACAGCAGTTGGTACGCGCCCAGCCGGACGAGGTCGAGCACCGGCGGGTCGATCTCCTCGACGGGACGGGACGAGGCGAGCGTGATGATGCGGTCGAGCAGCCCCTGCGCGCGCAGGGTGCCGTACGTGAGTTCGGTGGCCAGGGCCGCGTCCCGGGAGTCGAGCTTCGCCCGCCGTAGCTCGGCCGGGAGCGTGAGGTTGGCGTAGGCCTGCCGTTCGCGGACGGCCGCCATCACGGCCAGCGCCACCGATCGCGCATCGGGCCGCCGCTGCGGTCGCTGCTGCTCTCTCGAGCGCTGCCGGTCGCCTGGTCGCTGCCGGTCGCCCGATCGCTGGCCGGCTCCCGAACGCGGGCCCCCTGACCGCTGCTGGCCGCCCGAGCGTGGGCGGTCTCCGCCGGTGTCCCGGGGCCGACCTCTGCCGTCTCCGCGCTTCGGGCCGCCTCCGCCGTGCCTGCTGTCGCCGTTTCCGGCGCCGCGGCCCCGCCCGCCGTCGGCGCTCACTCGAAGGCCGCCTCGTCGTCGAGGCGGGCGCCGCGGATCCAGTCGAGTGCGTTCATCATCTTCTTCCCCGGGGGCTGGATGCTCTCGATCGCCATGGGTGCGGAGGCGGTGCCGACGTGGAAGGTCCTCTTGTCCCACGCGATGCGCCCGGGCTCGAGGGCGGGTGCGGCGTCGTCGGCCGGGCGGGCGGTGCCGATCTTCACCCGCTGCCTGTTCAGCGTCGTCCACGCACCGGGCGCCGGGGTGACCGAGCGGATATGTCGGTCCACCGCCAGTGCGGGGTCGGTCCACCGCACCCGCGCGTCGTCGACAGTGAGTTTCCCCGCGTGGGAGACACCATCGGTCGGCTGCGGCACCGGACGCAACTCCCCCGCCTCGAGGCCGTCGAGCGTCGCGACCAGCAGACCGGCCCCGGACTCGGACAGTCGCCCGAGCAGGTCGCCGGCGGTGTCGCGTGGCCGGATCGTCTCGGTCATCGTCCCCAGCACGGGGCCGGTGTCCATCCCCTCGTCGAGTCGGAACGTCGTGGCGCCGGTGACCTCGTCACCGGCCGCGATGGCGGCGTTGACGGGGGCGGCCCCCCGCCACGCGGGCAGGAGGGAGAAGTGCAGGTTGATCCAACCGTGCGCCGGGATGTCCAGAACGGGCCGTGGGACGAGGTGTCCGTAGGCGACCACGGGGACGGCGTCGGGCGCCAGTTCACGCAGCCGCTCGGCGAACCCGGAATCGCGGGCGTTGGGCGGGGTGAGGACCTCGATCCCCGCAGCGTCGGCGGCGGCCGCGACGGGACTGCGGGACAGCCCGCGGCCACGTCCGGTGCGCGCGTCGGGTCGGGAGACCACGGCCACCACCTCGTGGCGGTCGCTGTCGAGGAGAGCCCGCAGGGACGGGACGGCGACGTCGGGGGTGCCGGCGAAGACGAGGCGCATCGGTCACCTCACCGCCATGGCGTCGGAGAGCTGGTCGTAGATGACCCCGGCGCTGACGGCGGCGCTCCCGAACCACGCGGACGAGCGGATCTCGGCCATCGCGGCGCGGCGACGTTCCGGGGTGAGCCGCTGGAGGAACAGCACCCCGTCGAGGTGGTCGATCTCATGCTGGACCGCGCGGGCGAGGATGCCCTCCGCCTCGAAGCTCACGGGGTCGCCCTTCACGTCGAACCCGCGTGCGCGGACCCGGGCGAACCGCTCCGTGGGCATCGACACACCCGGGATGGACAGACAGCCCTCGTTGACCTCGGTGCTCTCGTCCCCGATGGCCTCCCATTCCGGGTTGACCAGGTGGCCCCGACGTCCTCCACAGGTGTAGACGAACACGCGGGTGGACAGGCCGATCTGCGGGGCCGCGAGACCGGCGCCCTCCTCGTGCGCGACCGTGTCCATGAGGTCCGTCACCGTCCGCGCCAGCCGGTCGTCGAAGGAGGTGACGGGATCAGCGGCGGTCCTCAGGACGGGATCGCCGAAGAGCCGGACGGGGTGGACGGGCATGCGTATCGGGTCTCCTCGGGGCGACGGTGATGAACAGCCATTCTAGGCGCTGCGTCGGTCATCCGATGTTCACGGGATCCAGGCGGACGCGCAGCGGATGGGTGGATCGTCTGCCCGCCCGCCGGACGATGAGGGCGCGCAGCTCCGCGGCGACGTCGTTCAGCATCGCCGGGGGGACCCGCAGGAGGACCCGCTCGGGATCCTCCACCTCGTCATGGCCGGGCAGCTCCTCGCCAGGGGGGAGGTCCACCGGGCCGAGCACCTCGACGCTGTCGGCGAACCGGAAGTCCTCGAGGAACTCCGCCAGCGCCGACGCGGGGCCGTCGACCGCCATCATGTGTACCGCCGGGGGGAACCCGACCTCGGCGCGGTCGGCGAGCTCGCGCTCCGCCCAGCCCTGTGGGTCCCACCGGACCAACGCCTGGGCGACCGCGGACCCGGAGTCCGCCGACAGGAACACCCTGCCGCCCTCGTCGGCCGGGCGGACGAGCCCGGCGGCGCCGATCCACAGCCGGAGCGCGTTCTGCACAGCCCTCAGGTCGGGCCGTCCGAGCAGCGCCCACGAGTCCAACAGCAGCGCGGCGCCGTAACCGCCGTCGGCGACGGGCTCGGCGCCGGGGGTGGACACGATGATCGCGGGACTCGCGGGTACGGAGTCGAGGATCTCCCCTCCCCCGCTCGTGCGGATCCGCACCCCGGGGAACATCCGGCCCAACTCCTCGGCGGTGCGCCCCGCGCCCACGACCCCGGCGCGCAACGCACGCGATCCGCAGGCCACGCATCGGAACCCCGGCTCGGGCGCCCCGCACCACCCGCACGCCAGCTCGACCGGCCCGTGGACCTCGTCCATGCGGCCGGCGCGCAGGGGGCCGTTGCAGCGACGACACCGGGCGGGCGTCCGGCAGGAACCGCACAGCAGAGTGGGGATGTACCCCTTCCGGGGAACCTGGACCAGGACCGGCGCGTCGACGTCGATCGACTCGCGGGCCATCGTCAACGCGACGGCCGGCAGGCGCGTGCGGCCGCCCGCGACGTCACGTGCCTGGACCGGGTCGGCGTCCGTCACGGCCACCACCCGCGGGGCCAGCTCGCGGACCAGGCCGGCGCGGGGCCGGATCTCGTGTGCCCAGCCGATCCTCACGTACTCCGCGACTTCCGGCGTCCGGTCCACCGACGTCAGCAGGAGCGGGGTGCCCTCGAGCGCGGAACGCTGGGCGGCGACATCACGCGTGTGCGGATACGGAGCGCGGGGTTCGACGAAGGAGTCGTCACCGTCGTCGTGCAGCACGATGAGGCCCGGTTCGGGGAGCGGGGCGAAGACGGAGCTGCGTGTGCCCACGACGATCCGTGCATGCCCGCGGACCGCGCGCAGCCAGCGTCGGTACCTGGCGGAGGGGCCCACTCCCGCGGACAGGTCGGCGACGAGGTCCCGGCCGGCCGCTCCGCCCCCGACCACCTCGCGGCACGCCCCGGCGAGGCGGTCGACGTCACGCTGGTCCGGGACGATGAGCAGCACCTGCAGACCCCGTCGTCGGACGGAGTCGGCGAGTGCGGCCAACGACCGCGCCCAGTCCCGGCCGGGCGGCACCGTCCACACCCCCCGGGCCGGCACACCGCCGGTGACCGCCTCGAGGAACCTGGCGACCATCGGGTGGTCCTCCCAGCCCGCCGGTAGTTCGACCGGGCCGATCGACACCCCCTCGGACGCGCCGGGCTCGGGCACGGACTTCTCCGCCGCCGCGTGCCGGGGCGGGATGGCCAGTCGGAGCACGTCGGACCGCGTGCCCACCCACCGGCGCGCGACGAGGTCGACCAGGTGCAACAGCGCCGGGGTGAGGACGGGTTCCGGGGAGACCACGCGTTCGAGCCAGGCGAGCTCGCCCTGGTGGTCGGTGTGGGCCGTGCGTTCGACGAGGAAACCGTCGACAAGTCGGCCGGCGAAGCGCACCCGCACGCGTACGCCGGGGCGAGCCTCGGCCGACATCGACTCGGGCACCCGGTAGTCGAATTCGCGGTCGAGGTGGGGTACCCCGAGCAACGGCAGAACCCGGGCCACGGGGCGCTCGGCCGCCGCGACCCGGGTCGCCGGGCGCGTTGTCGTCACGTCGGGAATCCTCGCACCCCGCTACGACACCCGGGTGCGACGGCTCTACAGTCCGGCGGCCGTCCTGAGGTCCTCGACGCGGTCGGTGCGCTCCCAGGGCAGGTCGACGTCGGTGCGTCCGAAGTGGCCGTAGGCCGCGGTGGGGGCGTAGATGGGCCGCTTGAGGTCCAGGTCGCGGATGATGGCGCCCGGGCGCAGGTCGAACACCTCGGTCACGGCCTGCTGCAGACGGTCGATGTCGACCTTCTCGGTGCCGAAGGCCTCGACGAACAGGCCGACGGGGGCGGCCTTGCCGATGGCGTAGGCGACCTGGACCTCGACGCGCTCGGCCAGCCCGGCGGCGACGATGTTCTTGGCGACCCAGCGCATGGCGTACGCGGCGGAGCGGTCGACCTTGGACGGGTCCTTGCCCGAGAAGGCGCCGCCGCCGTGACGGGCCATGCCGCCATAGGTGTCGACGATGATCTTGCGTCCGGTCAGACCGGCGTCGCCCATCGGGCCACCGAGCACGAACCGGCCGGTGGGGTTGACCAACAGGCGGAAGTCGGAGGTGTCGATGTCACCGGCCGCATCGGCCAGGACCGGGTCGATCACGTGGGCGGTGAGGTCGTCGCGCAGCGTGGTCTCGAGGTCGATGCCGTCGGCGTGCTGGGTGGAGATGACGATAGTGTCCAGACGCACCGCGCGGTCGCCGTCGTATTCGATGGTGACCTGGGTCTTGCCGTCCGGGCGCAGGTAGTCCAGGGTGCCGTCTTTGCGCACCTCGGTCAGCCGCCGGGACAGGCGGTGGGCCAGCGCGATCGGCAGCGGCATGAGCTCGGGGGTGTCCGAGCAGGCGTAGCCGAACATCAGGCCCTGGTCGCCGGCGCCCTGGCGGGCGATGGCGTCCTCGACCGATTCGGTGGAGGTGCGTGCCTCGTGGGAGGTGTCGACGCCCTGGGCGATCTCCGGGGACTGCTGGCCGATGGAGATGGACACGCCGCAGGAGACCCCGTCGAAGCCCTTGTCGGAGGAGTCGTAGCCGATCTCGACGATCTTGTCGCGGATGAGCTGCGGGATCTCCACGTAACCGGTGGTCTTGACCTCGCCGGCCACGTGGACCTGGCCGGTGGTGACCATGGTCTCCACGGCCACGCGGGCCGCCGGGTCCTGTTCCAGCATCGCGTCGAGGATCGAATCTGAGATGGCGTCACAGATCTTGTCCGGATGCCCCTCGGTCACGGACTCGCTGGTGAACAGCCGACGTGCCTGCGTCACAGTGCTTCTCTCTTCCATGGTGGGATCGCGTGTGATCGGTGCCGATCGCGTGAGAACGACACTAGTCGGTGCGGTCTGTGTCACTCCGGCGGGTCCGGCGGAGGCTGACCGCTGCGACCGCGTCGAGCAGCCGGTCGGCTAGGAGGTTCTTGCTCGCCCGGTCCAGCGTGGTCTCGGCGCCGTCGGCGTCGAGGATCCAGCCCCCGTTGTCGTCCCGGCCGAAGGTGGTGTCCCGCCCGACCTCGTTGACGACGAGGAGGTCGCATCCCTTCCTCGCGAGCTTCGCCCGGCCGTGCTCGAGGACTGACCCGGACGAGTCGCCGGTCTCGGCCGCGAAACCGACCAGGACGCAGCTGGAGGGGACGTCGCCGGCGGAGCGGGCCGCGACGAGGTCGGCCAGGATGTCGGGATTGCGCTGCAGCCTGATCTCGGCCGGCTCGGAATCGCTGCCCTTCTTGAGCTTGGACTCGGAGACGTCCGCCGGCCGGAAGTCGGCGACGGCCGCGGCCTTGACGACGACATCGGCGTGGGCGGCGGCGCGCAGGGTCTCCTCCCGCAACTCCAGGGCGGACTCGATGTGCACCGCCTCGACGGCCGCGGGTACCGGGAGGTCCGAGGAGGTCACCAACGTGACCCGGGCGCCGCGGGCCGCGGCCACCGCGGCGATCGCGTGTCCCTGCTTGCCGGAGCTCCGGTTGCCGAGGAACCGGACCGGGTCGATCTCCTCACGGGTACCGCCGGAGGTCACCACGACGTGCCGACCCGCCAGATCCCACGGCAAGGCCCCGCCGTCGAGGAGGAGCCAGGCCAGCCGGGCGATGTCCGACGGCTCGGGTAGGCGCCCGGCGCCGGTGTCGGCGCCGGTGAGGCGTCCGGAGGCCGGTGGCATGACGTGCACCCCGTCCCCGCGGAGAGTGTCGACGTTCCGCCGGGTGGCGGGGTGCTCCCACATCTCGGTGTGCATGGCCGGGGCGAGCAGGACCGGGCAGCGTGCGGTGAGCAGCGTGGAGGTGAGGAGGTCGTCCGCCCGGCCGCTCGCCGCGCGGGCGAGCAGGTCGGAGGTGGCGGGGGCGACGACGACGAGGTCCGCCCGCTGCCCGAGGGCGACGTGGCGGACGGACGGCACGTCCGAGAACACCCCGGTCGACACCGGCTTTCCGGACAGCGCCTCGAAGGTGGCGGACCCGACGAAGCGCAGGGCCGCCTCGGTGGGGACGACGTCGACGTGGCATCCGGACTCGGTGAGGAGCCGGATCAGGCCGCAGGCCTTGTACGCGGCGATCCCGCCGCCCACGCCGACGACGACACGCTTGCCGCGCATGTCGTCCCCGGTGGGGCTCACTCTCCCTCGGCGCAGTCGAGCAGATCGGAGTGCAGCTCGCGCAGCGCGATGGTCAGCGGCTTCTCGTGCAGCCCCGGGTCGACCAGCGGACCGACGTACTCGAGGATGCCCTCCTCGATCTGGTTGTAGTACGAGTTGATCTGCCGCGCGCGCTTGGCGGCGAAGATCACGAGCGCGTACTTGGAGGACGCCCGCTCGAGCAGCTCGTCGATCGGGGGGTTGGTGATACCGATCGGGGTGTCGTACAGCGGGGTGGCCGCTGCGGCTTCGGTGGTGGCCACTATGGGATCTCCTCTGGGTACTGCGGGCTGGTGTCTCGTGACACCCGGGTGACGCTGGGACCGGCGTTAGTCGCGGCCGACCAGCAATGATACCAACTCGTCGACGGCGGCCTCGAGTTCGTCGTTGACGATGACCACGTCGAACTCGTCGCGGGCCTCCATCTCGACCTTCGCGGTCTCGAGTCGACGGGCGACCACGTCGTGGGGTTCGGTACCCCTACCCCGCAGGCGGACCTCGAGTTCTTCCCATGACGGAGGTGCCAGGAAGACGGTCGTGCCCTCGGGTAGGGACTCGCGGATCTGACGGACCCCGGCCAGATCGACCTCGATGAGGACCGGCCGACCCTCGTCCAGGGCGCGGCGGACCGGCTCGGCGGGGGTACCGGAGAGCTGGAGGCCCCGGTGGATCTCGGCCCACTCCAGCATGCGGCCCCCCGCGACCGCGTCGCGGAACTCCTCCGTGGTGACGAAGTGATAGTCGCGACCGTCGACCTCGCCGGGGCGGGGATCGCGGGTGGTCATGGAGACGCTGAAGTAGAGATCGGACAGGCGCTCGCGCAGGCGGGCGACGACGGTGGACTTGCCGACAGCGGAGGGGCCGGCCAAGACGATCAGCCGGCCCCTCTTCGCCGTCGCCTCCGGGGCGGCCCCGGACGACGGTGTGTTCATTCGCCGATCAGTCGACCGTGAAGTCGAACCGCTCGAGCAGTGCGCGACGCTGGCGGTCACCGAGACCACGCAGACGGCGCGTCGGCGCGATCTCCAGCTCGGTCATGATCTCCTGAGCCTTGACCTTGCCCACCTTGGGCAGGGCCTCGAGCAGCGCCGAGACCTTCATCTTGCCGAGGATCTCGTCGCTCTCGGCATCCTTGAGCACCTGCTTGAGGTCGGTGCCGCCGCGCTTCAGGCGCTCCTTGAGCTCAGCCCGGGCGCGACGGGCGGCAGCCGCCTTCTCCAGAGCAGCAGCGCGCTGCTCATCGGTCAACTGGGGAAGGGCCACAATTCCTCCGTCTCGTTCGTGTGTGTCTCATGACTCACGCGGGTGTCCACCGTAGGACACCCCCGCCTGGTGTGCGGTGACCGTCCCCGGCGCGTCCGCGGGCTGCGGAACGCCTCCGGGAGCGGGCGCTCCCTCGTGCTCACCGTACCCGGGCGGTTCCGACTTCCCCGAGGGGATGTCGACTGTTCCGGGCCTGATGACCTCAGCAACAGTACGCGGCCGAGGGACCCCGTACCAGCGCGGGGCCCCGTAGCGGTACCCCGTCTGAACTGCGCATTGGCGTGGTGAGGTTGTACAGAAGACTAGCGGCGCGCCTCGGCCACCGCGAGTCGAACCACCCGAATGCCGCCGATCCGGTTCCCGCCGGGCACACCGGTGACGTGTCCCCATGTGACGTCGGTGAACCGGAGGGGACGGCGGTGACTCAGGAGTCGCCACCGAACCTGTACTGTGCCGCCAGATCGCGCACGACGGTCCGCATCGCGTCGACGTCCGGGCCCGCCCGGAGGACGTGCCGCGAGACGTTGACCAGGGTGTGCGGCAGCGCGGGCCCGGCGATCCTCCTGACGTCCTCGAGCGTGCCGCCCTGCTCCCCCACGCCCGGCATGAGGACGGGCCCGTGCAGCGCGTCCAGCCGCGGCGGATCGGCGACCGTGGCCCCCACGACCACACCGAAGGGGCCGGGTGCCCCCGGGGTGGCCGTGCCGTTGCGGCGGCCCACCTCGTCGACCACCGCCTGCGCGACCGATCCCGCGGACCCGAGCGAGCGCTGCAACGGACCCGCTTCGGGGTTGGAGGTGCGGGCGAGGACGAACAGCCCTCGCCCGGTGTCCGAGGCCGCCTCGAACGCGGCGTCCAGTGATCCGACGCCGAGGTACGGCGAGACGGTGAGCGCATCACACGCGAGCGGAGAGGAATCGCGCAGCCACGCCCGGGCGTACCCGGCCATGGTCGAGCCGATGTCGCCGCGCTTGGCATCCGCGACGGACAGCGCGCCGGCCTCGCCGATCCGGTCGAGGACCTGCTCGAGGACGCCGATGCCGGCCGAGCCGTGTTCCTCGAAGAACGCGACCTGGGGTTTGACCGCCGGGACGAGGTCCGCGAACGCCTCGAGCGACCGGCGTGCGAACTCGGCGAGCCCGTCGGCGTCCGCCCCGAGTCCCCACGCCTCGAGCAGTGCGGGGTGTGGATCGATCCCCACGCACAGGTTGCCGCGGGCGGAGACCGCCGAGCGTAACCGCTCGCCGAAGGGGGCCCGGGGGGCGGAGACGGTCATCAGGAGGCGAACCCCGAGTGCAGGTCCTGCAGCGGGCTGACGGTGACGTCGCCGCGGCGTGTCGCCTCGATGCCGTGGACGGCGGCCGTGGCGCCCTGGACGGTCGTGACGCACGGGACGCGACGCGAGATGGCGGCGGAGCGGATCTCGTGTCCGTCCGCCCGGGTCCCGCCCGTCGAGGAGGCGATGTTGAGGATGAGATCCACCTCGTCGGCGTTGATGCGGTCGACGATCGTCCGGACCGCGTTGCCCTCGGCGTCCACGGGACCCGAGCCCGACTCGGAGAGCTTCGCCACGGTCTCGCACGCGATCCCGTACCGCCGCAGCATCAGAGCGGTCCCCTCGGTGGCCAGAACGGTGAACCCGAGCGCGGCGAGGCGCTGCGCGGGGAACACCATCGAGCGCTTGTCCCGGTTCGCGACCGAGACGAACACGGTGCCCGACGTGGGGAGCACCCCCTCGGCGGCGAGCTGACCCTTGGCGAAGGCGACGGCGAAGTCGGGGCCGATGCCCATGACCTCGCCGGTCGACTTCATCTCCGGGCTCAGCAGGGAGTCGACGGTGTCGCCTTCCGGGGTGCGGAAGCGGTTGAACGGGAGGACCGCCTCCTTGACCGCGACGGGCGCGTCCGCGGGCAGGGAGCCGCCGTCCCGGTCCGAGGGCAGGAGTCCCTCCTCGCGCAGCGCTGCGATGGACTCGCCCATCATGATCCGGGCGCAGGCCTTGGCCAGGTGGACGCCGGTCGCCTTGGACACGAACGGCACGGTGCGGCTGGCGCGCGGGTTGGCCTCGAGGACGTAGAGGACGTCGTCCTTGATGGCGTACTGGACGTTCATCAGGCCCTTGACGCCGATGCCGAAGGCGAGTGCCTCGCTCGAACGGCGGACACGGTCGATGTCGTCCTGGCCGAGGGTGATCGGCGGGAGTGCGCAGGCGGAGTCGCCGGAGTGGATGCCGGCCTCCTCGATGTGCTCCATCACGCCACCGAGGTAGACCTCGGTGCCGTCACACAGGATGTCGACGTCGATCTCGACGGCGTCGTCGAGGAAGCGGTCCACCAGGACCGGACGGTCCGGGCTGATCTCGGTCGCCCGGTCGATGTAGGAGCGAAGTGAGGCCTCGTCGTAGACGATCTCCATACCCCGGCCGCCCAGCACGTAGGACGGGCGCACGAGAACGGGGTAGCCGATGTCCGCGGCGATGGTCGTGGCCTCCTCCGCGTTGATCGCGGTGCCGAACGCGGGGGCGGGCAGGCCGGCGCGGACCAGCACCTCGCCGAACTCGCGGCGGTCCTCGGCCAGGTCGATGGCGGACGGGCTGGTGCCGACGATCGGCACCCCGGCCTCCTCGAGCTGGGCGGCCAGGCCGAGCGGGGTCTGCCCGCCGAGCTGGACGAGGACGCCCGCGACCGTTCCCGACTCGGACTCGGCGTGGTAGACCTCCATGACGTCCTCGAACGTGAGCGGCTCGAAGTAGAGGCGGTCCGCCGTGTCGTAGTCGGTCGAGACGGTCTCCGGGTTGCAGTTGACCATGACGGTCTCGTAGCCGGCCTCGGACAGGGTCAGGGCGGCGTGCACGCACGAGTAGTCGAACTCGATGCCCTGGCCGATCCGGTTGGGACCGGAGCCCAGGATGATGACCTTCTCCCGCTCCGTCTGCGGCGTGACCTCCGACTCGGCGGCGGGGTCGAGCTCGTAGGTGGAGTAGTGGTACGGGGTCTTGGCCTCGAACTCGGCCGCGCAGGTGTCGACGGTCTTGTAGACGGGGCGCACCCCCAGGCGGTGCCGAAGGCGCTGCACGCCCTCGGCCCCGGCGAACTCGGGGCGCAGCGCCGCGATCTGGGCGTCGGACAGCCCGTTGTGCTTGGCGCGACGCAGCAGGGGCTCGTCGACGACCGGGGCGTCGATGATCTCCTGACGCAGCTCGACCAGCGCGGCGACCTCGTCGACGAACCACGGGTCGATGCCCGAGGCCTCGTGCACCTGCTCGACCGTGGCGCCCAGGCGCAGCGCGAGCTCGACGTCGTACATGCGTCCCTCGGTCGGGCGACGCAGATCGTCGAGGACCGCCGTGACGTCGGTCGAACGCCCCGGGGCGATGACCTCGTCGGGCAGGGTCCAGAAGCCGGCGGCCTTGGTCTCGAGCGAGCGCATGACCTTGCCGAGCGCCTCGCGGTAGTTGCGGCCGAGGCTCATGGCCTCGCCCACCGACTTCATCGTGGTGGTGAGGGTGTCGTCGGCACCCGGGAACTTCTCGAACGCGAAACGCGGGGCCTTGACGACGACGTAGTCGAGGGTCGGCTCGAAGCACGCCGGGGTCTCCCCCGTGATGTCGTTGGTGATCTCGTCGAGCGAGTAGCCGATCGCGAGGCGGGCCGCGATCTTGGCGATCGGGAAGCCGGTGGCCTTGGAGGCCAGCGCCGACGAGCGTGACACGCGGGGGTTCATCTCGATCACGACGATGCGGCCGTCGACCGGGTTGACGGCGAACTGGATGTTGCAGCCGCCGGTGTCGACGCCGACCTCGCGGATGATGGCGATGCCGAGGTCGCGCATGTTCTGGAACTCGCGGTCGGTCAGCGTCATCGACGGCGCGACCGTCACGGAGTCGCCGGTGTGCACGCCGAGGGCGTCCACGTTCTCGATCGAGCACACGACGACGACGTTGTCCTTGTTGTCGCGCATGAGCTCGAGCTCGAACTCCTTCCACCCGAGGATGGACTCCTCGATGAGGACGTTCGCGGTGGGCGAGGCCGACAGTCCGCCACCGGCGATCCGCTCGAGGTCCTCGGTGGTGAAGGCGAGGCCGGAACCGAGGCCGCCCATGGTGAACGACGGGCGGACGACGACGGGCAGGCCGAGCTCGGCGACCGTCGCGTGGACCTCCTCCATCGTGTGGCACACGGCGCTGCGCGCGGACTCGCCGCCCACACTGGCGACGATGTCCTTGAAGGTCTGCCGGTCCTCGCCGCGGTTGATCGCGGGGATGTCGGCGCCGATGAGCTCCACACCGTGCTTGGTGAGGATCCCCTGGGCGTCGAGCTGCATGGCGGCGTTGAGCGCGGTCTGCCCGCCCAGCGTCGCGAGGACCGCGTCGACGGGATGGCCCTGCTCGGCCTCGCGGACGAAGATCTTGTCGATGTACTCGGGAGTGATCGGTTCGACGTAGGTCGCGTCGGCGAACTCGGGGTCGGTCATGATCGTGGCCGGATTGGAGTTGACCAGCGTGACGCGCAGCCCCTCCGACTTGAGCACACGGCACGCCTGGGTCCCGGAGTAGTCGAACTCACTGGCCTGGCCGATGACGATCGGGCCGGAGCCGATGACGAGGACGTGGTTGATGTCTGTGCGCCGGGGCATCAGTTCGAGCCCTTTCTGGAGTCTGCGGAGCCGGTGTCGGAGGAGGCGAGCAGGCTGACGAAGCGGTCGAACAGGTCCGCCGCGTCGCGGGGGCCCGCGGCCGCCTCGGGGTGGTACTGGACGGAGAACGCGCTGCCGTCGGTGAGGGCGACGCCCTCGACGGTGCCGTCGTTGGCGCACACGTGGGTGACCGTCGCGGTCCCCCACGGGGTCTCCCAGGTGTCGTTCTCGGGGGCGCGGAGGGCGAACCCGTGGTTCTGCGAGGTGATGGCCACGGAGCCGGTGGCCTTCTCGATCACCGGGATGTTGGTGCCGCGGTGACCGAACCGCATCTTGTACGTGTCCAGACCCAGGGCGCGCCCGAGGATCTGGTTGCCGAAGCAGATGCCGAAGAACGGGATGCCCTGGCCGAGGACCTCCTTGGTGAGGTGCACGGCGGAGTCGGCGGTCGCCGGGTCGCCGGGCCCGTTGGACAGGAAGACGCCGTCGACGTCGAGGTCGAGGACGTCCTGGAGGGTCGACCCGGCGGGGATCACGTGGACCCGGACGCCCCGCGCCGCGAGCATCCGCGGCGTGTTGGACTTGATGCCCAGGTCGAGGGCGGCGACCGAGAATCGGGCCTCGCCCTCCGGCTCGACCACGTACGGCGCGGAGGTGGTGACCTCCTCGGACAGCGACGCGCCGGCCATGGACTCCTGGGCGCGGACCGCGGCGAGCATGGTCTCGTCGTCGGAGAGATCCGCGCCGGAGAAGATGCCGGCCTTCATCGCACCTCGCTCGCGGATGTGGCGGACGACCGCGCGGGTGTCGATCCCCGCGATGCCGACGACGCCCTGGGCGACCATCTCCTCTTCGAGCGTGCGCGTGGAGCGATGGTTGGAGGCGCGGCGCGACAGGTCGCGGATGACCAGGCCCGCGACCCAGATGCGGCCGCCGCCGACCTCGCCGTCGAGCAGCGACTCGCCGTCCTCGTCGTTCCAGCCGGTGTTGCCGATCTGGGGCGCGGTGGTCACGACGATCTGTCGACAGTAGGACGGATCGGTGAGGGTCTCCTGGTACCCGGACATACCGGTGGTGAACACCGCCTCACCGAGCGTGGTGCCGGTGGCGCCGAAGGCCTGCCCCCGGTGGATACGCCCGTCCTCGAGGACGAGTGCGGCGGGCTCGCCGACCCCCTGTCGCGCGGGCGTGGTGCTGTGCGATGTCACTGCTTCTCCTCGGTGGTGGAGTCGGTATCGGGGGTGGGGGCGGCGTCACCGCGCAGTGCCTCCCAGCGGGGGTAGCCGTCCTTGTCGTCGGCCCGGAAGCCCGAGTCGACGAGGGTGCGGCCGTCCGCGCCGGTGACCTGCCAGCGGGCGACGAGGATGCCGCCGCCGGGCACGGTCTTGTTGGCCAGTGCCGAGGCGCGGCGCACGTCGACGAGGTCGTGGCGCGGGATCCAGATGGTGGCGTCGGCGAGGTCGAGTCGCAGGCCGTCGGCGTGGGCGGTGAGGGTGCCGGCCGAGCGGTGCCCGAGCGGCGGGCGGGCGATCCTGGCCTGCCAGTCGCCCGCGATGGTGCTGCCGATGTACACGCCGGACAGCGGACCCAACACGATCTCGCCCGGGTCGGCGGGCGGTGCCGGCAGGTCGTCGAACAGACCCGCCTGGGATCGGCTCCGGTTCCGCCAGCCGACCGTCATCAGGCCGATCAGTCCGAGCAGCACGGCGATGACGACGATGACGGTCCAGGTGTCCTGGGTCATGCGAGTACCTCTCCGTCGCGGGTGGTCAGTCGGCCCCGGTACACGGTGCCGACGACCCTCGCCGCGAACGTCATTCCCTCGTAGGGGGTGTTGGCGGACAGACTTGCCAGCTCCTCACCGACGACGGTCCACGGGGAGTCGGGGTCGACGACGGCGAGGTTGGCCGGCTCCCCCACCGCGATCGGCCGCCCCTGGTCCGACAGGCCGGCGATCTCGGCGGGCCGGGTGCTCATGACGCGGGCGAGATCCCGCCAGGTCATGCCCCCGGTTTCGACGAGTAGGGCGGCGACGATGGGCAGTGCGGTCTCGAGGCCGAGCATGCCGGGACGGGCGGCGGCGAACTCGCAGCACTTCTCCTGGGCCGCGTGTGGGGCGTGGTCGGTGGCGACACAGTCGATCACCCCGGCGACGAGCGCCTCGCGCAACGCCGCAGCGTCGTGCGCCTCGCGCAGCGGCGGGTTGACGCGGTACACGCCGTCGTACGACTCGAGTCGCGAGTCGTCCAGCAGTAGGTGGTGCGGCGTGACCTCGGCGGTGATCGGGATGCCCTGCGCCTTAGCCCACCGCAGCAGCTCGACGGTGCCGGTGGTGGAGGCGTGGCAGATGTGGACGCGGGCACCCGCGTCGCGGGCGAGGATCGCGTCGCGGGCGACGATCGACTCCTCGGCCGAGCGCGGCCAGCCGGTGAGTCCGAGGCGTGCCGCGGTGGGCCCTTCGTGTGCCACGGCCCCACGGGTCAGGCGCGGCTCCTCGGCGTGCTGCGCGATGAGCACGCCGAGACCAGCCGAGTACTCGAGGGCGCGGCGCATCACCAGCGGGTCGTACACGCACATGCCGTCGTCGGAGAAGACCCGTACGCGGGCCTCTCCGGAGGCCATCTGCCCCATCTCCGTGAGCTGCTCGCCGGCGAGCCCGACGGTGACCGCGCCGACGGGGTGGACGTCGCACAGACCGACCTCGCGGCCGATCCTGAAAACCGAGTCGGTGACGGTCTGGTTGTCCTGCGGGGGTTGGGTGTTGGCCATGGCGAACACGGGGGTGTAACCGCCGCGGGCGGCGGCGGCCGACCCGGTCGCGATGGTCTCGGTGTCCTCGCGGCCGGGCTCGCGCAGATGGGTGTGCAGATCGACGAACCCGGGCAGCAGGATCGCGCCGTCGAAGTCGAGGACCTCGACGCCCCCGCCACCGTCGGCGACGTCGGCACCGGCGTGGGCGCCGGCGTCGTCGCCGATCGCCGCGATCCGGCCGTCCCGGACGAGGACGTCCACGGGGTCGCCCTCTCCATAGGGGCGTACTCGACGTAGCAGCAGGGTAGGCGCAGGTTGGGCGCTCACTCGGGGTTTCCTTCCGTTCCGACCAGGGCGTGCAGCAGCACCGACATGCGGACGTGCACCCCGTTGGTGACCTGCTGGAGGATCGCGGACGACGGCGCGTCGGCGGTGTCGAATCCGATCTCCATACCGCGGACCATCGGACCCGGGTGGAGGACCACGACGTCCTCCCCGAGCCGGGCGGCACGGGCTGTTCCGAGTCCGTAGCGCACCGCGTACTCGCGGGCGGACGGGAAGAACCCCCCGTTCATCCGCTCGGCCTGGACGCGCAGCATCATGACGGCGTCCGCGCCGTCCAGCTCGGCGTCGAGATCGGTGGAGGCGCGGACCGGGCAGGACTCCACACCCACCGGCAACAGCGTGGGCGGGGCGACGAGGACGACCTCCGCGCCCAGCGTCGACAACAGCAGGGCGTTGGACCGGGCGACCCGCGAGTGCAGGATGTCGCCGACGATCACCACGCGGCGCCCCTCGATACCGCCGAGCCGCTCGCGCAGGGTCATCGCGTCGAGCAGCGCCTGGGTGGGGTGCTCGTGCATGCCGTCGCCGGCGTTGATGACCGACGGGCCGGCACCTCCGGGGCAGACCCAGCCAGCGATCTGCTGCACCGCACCCGAGGCGGGGTGGCGGACGATGAGGGCATCGGCACCGATGGCGGTGAGGGTCAACGCGGTGTCGCGGAGCGACTCGCCCTTCTGGACTGAGGACGCGCTCGCCGAGACGTTGATGACGTCGGCGCTCATCCACTTGCCGGCGGTCTCGAAGGACACGCGTGTCCGGGTGGAGTTCTCGTAGAACACCGTCAGCACCGTCTTGCCACGCAGCGTCGGCAACTTGCGGACCTCGCGGCCGAGGAGGGCCTCCTTCAGGCGCGCCGCCTCGTCGAGGATCGACAGCGCCGCGTCCCGGTCGAGGTCGGCCGCCGAGAGCAGGTGCTTCATCGCGTCCCCTCCGGGTCGGGTCGCCGCAGGAACACGGCGTCGGTGCCGTCGATCTCGCTGAGCCGCACCGACACGCCCTCCTCTCGGGAGGTCGGGACGTTCTTGCCCACGTAGTCGGCGCGGATGGGCAGCTCGCGGTGACCGCGGTCGACGAGGACTGCCAGCTGCACGCGGGCGGGCCGACCGAGATCGCGGAGCGCGTCGAACGCGGCCCGGATGGTCCGGCCCGAGAACAGCACGTCGTCGACGAGGATGACCGTGGCCCCGTCGATCCCCCGCGCCGGCACCCTCGTGGGTCCCAGGGGCCGGTGCGGACCGTCCGCGAGATCGTCACGGTAGAGCGTGACGTCCAGCGAGCCGGCGTGGACCTCGGCACCGCTGAACTCGCGGATCCGCTCGGCGAGGCGAGCGGCTAGCGGCACGCCGCGGGTCGGGATGCCGAGCAGCACCACGGGGCCCGAGCCGGGCGCGTCCGCAGCGGTGCGTTCGATGATCTGATGGGCCAGGCGGGACACCGTCCTGGCGACGTCGTCGGACGTGAAGAGTGACACCGAGTTCGTCTCCGAACCGTCAGCGCTCACCGATCACCACCTCCTTGTCCGCCTCGCTGGACGGCTCGTTAAAGGGATAGCTTTCGGACCTGAACTCTATCAGCCGGCCGCGCCCGTCCCCGGATCGTCGGACGTGGCCTGCGACACGTCGGGCCCACCGGTGTCGCCGACGTCCGGTCCGTCGGGGCCGTCCAGACTCGACACGGCCCGCTCGGCGGCCCGGATGTGCTGGGCCAGCCCGGCCACCCGGTCGAGGACCGCGTTGACGTACGGCACCGACTTCTCCGCGGACAGGTCCGACACCAACAGGACCGCCTGGTCGATCACCACCGCCGCGTCCACCTCGTCGGAGCCGAAGAGCAGCTCCCACGCGGCCGCACGGAGCACCGCGCGGTCGACGGCGGGCAGCCGCTCGAGCGTCCACTCCCGCAGGTGCTCGGAGATCGTCGAGTCCAGCCGGTCGAGCCGCTCGGCGACGCCGGTGACGATCTCCATGGTGTACGGCGCGACGTCGTGGAACTCCTGGGACTCCTCCCCCATCCGGCGGCGCTCCTCGGCGAGCTGCACGACGTCGGCGTCCCGCAGTTCGGCCTCGAAGAGCAGGGAGACGGCACGCCTGCGCGCCCGGTACCGAGCTCCTCGGCGCCGGTGGTCGACCTCGTCCGCCATGATCAGTCGTTCACCCGGCTGAGGTAGTGGCCGTCACGGGTGTCGATGCGCAGCTTGTCGCCGGTGTTGATGAACAGCGGGACCTGCACCTCGGCGCCGGTCTCGAGGGTGGCGGGCTTGGTGCCGCCGGTGGAGCGGTCACCCTGGAGGCCGGGATCGGTGTGCTGCACGATCAGGTCCACGGCGACCGGCATCTCGGCGAACAGCGGGACGCCCTCGTTGAACGAGACCTGGACGGTGGTGTTCTCGAGCAGGAAACGCGCGCCGTCGCCCATGACGGCCGGGCTGACGTTGATCTGCTCGTAGTCCTGCTCGTCCATGAGGACGTAGTCCTCACCGTCGCGGTACAGGAACGTCATGTCGCGGCGGTCGACCGTCGCGATCTCGACCTTGACGCCGGCGCTGAACGTCTTGTCGACGTTCTTCCCGGTGACGACGTTCTTCAGCTTCGTCCGCACGAACGCCGGGCCCTTACCGGGCTTGACGTGCTGGAATTCGACGATCTGCCACAGCTGCCCCTCCTCTTTGAGGACGAGGCCGTTCTTGAAGTCGGCGGTGGACGCCATAGTCGGTACTCCTTCGGGAAAGTCGTCGGGCGGGACGCCGGTGGGGGCGCCGCGCACGTGGTCGTGGGCAGACCACTCGGGGCGTGCTGGTGGTCAGAGCGCCCTGAGAGCCTTCGACGTGGTGGTCAGGGACCTCCCGCCACCTCCGGTGACGGCCACGGTGTCCTCGATCCGGATCCCGCCGAGACCCGCGAGGTAGATCCCCGGCTCGATGGTGATCACATCGCCGTCGGACAGTGTACTCGTGGACCTCGTCGACACCGCGGGCGCTTCGTGCACGTCCAGGCCCACCCCGTGGCCCAGCGAGTGGCCGAAGTGGTCGCCGAACCCGGCGTCGTCGATGATGCCCCGGCTCACCGCGTCGAGGTCCGCGCACCCCATCCCCTCGCGCACCGCCCCCACGCCGGCCAGCTGCGCACGCAGGACGACGTCGTAGGCGTCCAGCAGCCGATCCGGGGCGGTGCCCAGCGCGACCGTGCGGGTGCAGTCCGACGCGTAGCCGGAGACGGTGGCGCCGAAGTCGACCACCACGAGGTCGCCGTCGGCGAGCGCCCGGTCGCCCGGCACGTGGTGCGGGTGCGCTCCGTTGGGGCCGGAGGCGACGATCGTCTCGAACGCCACTCCGTCCGATCCCGCCCGCCGCATCGCGTGTTCGAGGTCGGCCGCGACCTCCCGCTCGGTGCGGCCCACGGCGATGGCACCGGCGTTCACCAGGTGTGTCCACGCCTCGTCGACCACGCCGCAGGCGCGCTCGATGAGCGCCAGCTCCTCGGGGTCCTTGGCGCGGCGCACCTGCTCCACGAGGCCGCTGGTCTCGACGATGCGGGTGGCCGCTCCCCCGGTGTCCGCGAGCGCGCGGCGGAGGGCGGACGCCGCCGACAGCGTCATGTGCTCGGCCTCCACGGCGAGCGGGGCGTCCGCGGGGCCGCGGCGACGCCCGAGCACGCCGGAGACGTACTCCCGCGAGATCACGTGCCCCACGTCCGGGGCCTGCTCGACCACCTGGAGTTCGTACCGCGAATCCGTGCAGAGCACCGCCTCGCCGTCGTCGTCCACCAACGCGACGCCACCGGACCCGCGGAACCCGGTCAGGTAGGCGATGTTGCGCGGATCGGTGACCAACAGGCCCTGCGCGCCGACGTCCGCGAGGGCGACGGCCAGGGCCTTCCGGCGGCGGGCGAGTCGCTCGATCACAGGAGGATCCCCCCACCGCTGGGGGCACGGCCCTCGGAGATGGTGGCGTAGGCGGCCGTCATCAGCGACGGGTCCGGGGCCTCCATCCGGGAGGGGCGCGCGAGCCCGTCCAGCACCACCAGCCGCAGGAAGCCGGAGTGGTTCTTCTTATCCCCGGCCATGAGCTCGAGCAGGCGCGGGAACGCGTCCGGGTCGTACCCGGTCGGCAGGCCGAGCGAGGCCAGGACCGAGGAATGGCGATCGGCCGTCGCGTCGTCGAGGCGACCGGCGAGCCTCGCGAGCTCCGCGACGAAGCACATGCCCACGCTGATCGCGGCGCCGTGACGCCAGCGGTACTGCTCGCGACGCTCGACCGCGTGGCCGAGGGTGTGCCCGTAGTTGAGGATCTCCCTCAGGCCCGACTCCTTGAGGTCCTGCCCCACGACGTCGGCCTTGACCTGCACGCTGCGGCGGATCAGCTCGACGATCGTGTCCCCGGACGGGTCCAGCGCCGCCTCCGGGTCGGCCTCGATGAGGTCGAGGATCACGGGGTCGG
Organism: Dietzia sp. HMSC21D01; assembly: GCF_001815995.1. NCBI lineage: Bacteria > Bacillati > Actinomycetota > Actinomycetes > Mycobacteriales > Dietziaceae > Dietzia > Dietzia sp. HMSC21D01. Next base: position 20,622 of record NZ_KV823947.1, read on the forward strand.
CGATGAAGCCGCACTTGACCACCTCGGCCATGCCCGAGACCAACTCGTTGCGGGGAACGGACTCCAGGGTGGCCGTATCGATGAACACCGCCGCCGGCTCGTGGAAGCTGCCCACCAGGTTCTTGCCCGCGTCCGTGTTGATGCCGGTCTTGCCGCCGACGGCCGCGTCGACCATCGCCAGCAGCGTCGTGGGGATGTGCACCACCCGCACGCCCCGCATCCACGTGGCGGCGACGAAGCCGGCGAGGTCGGTGGCGGCCCCGCCGCCCAGGCTGACGATCGTGTCCTTGCGGTTGAGCCCGATCTGCCCGAGGACGTCCCAGCAGAACCCGGCCACGGCGAGGTCCTTCCCCGCCTCGGCGTCGGGGATCTCGATCCGGTGGGCGTCCACCCCCGCCTCGGCGAGCTTCTCGCGCAGCGTCTCGGCCGTCTGCGCCAACGGCGGCTGGTAGAAGATCGCGACGGTCCGCGAGGACGAGCACTCCTCGAGGATCTCCGGCAGCAGCCCGCGGCCGATCACCACGGGATACGGGTCCGCGGCGCGCACCTCCACGACGACGGGGTCGCTGGTGTTCGGATCCTGGTTCATCTGTCGCTCCCGCTCATCGATCGTCTCCGCACGCGTGTGCGCGTCCTCACCATCATCTCGTCCGGCCGCCGGCGCCCCGCGGATGCGGGTCGCCGGAGTCGAGCCTGTCGACGATGTCCGACACCACCTTGCCCGAACTGCGTCGCTCGGTGCTCACGGTCGTCCAGGCCACCTCCCGGTACAGGGGTGCCCGCTCGGTGAGCAGTGCCTGGTACCGCGCGGTGACGTCACCGCCGGACAGCAGTGGGCGACCCGGTCCCTGGGAACGGCGCACGCCCTCGGCGACGCCGATCGTGAGGTGGACGACCCGGTGCCCGCGCAGCCGCTCCCGTGTCACCGGGGATAACACCGCGCCCCCGCCGAGGGAGAGCACCCCGCCGAAGGTGGTGAGAGCCTCGCCGATGATCCGCTCCTCGATCTCGCGGAAGGCGGGCTCACCGTCGGAGGCGAAGATCTCGGGGATACTCCGGCCCTCGGCCTCCTCGATCAGGTGATCGGCGTCCAGGAACGGCAGCTCGAGACGTCGGGCGAGTTTGCGGCCGATGGTGGTCTTCCCGGCGCCGGGCGGGCCCACGAGCACCGCGACCGGACGTGCCGGGCCGCTCATACCTCGTCCGTCGCCCAGTCCAGACGCTCGGCGACCGCGTCGAGGTACCCCTCGGCGTTGCGGCGGGTCTCCGCCAGCGAGTCGCCACCGAACTTCTGCAGTACCGCACGGGCCAGCACGAGCGCGACCATCGACTCCGCGACGACGCCCGCCGCGGGGACGGCGCACACGTCCGAGCGCTGATGGATCGCCGTGGCCGCCGACCCGTCCTCCATGTCGACCGTCGCGAGGGCACGCGGAACGGTCGAGATGGGCTTCATCGCCGCCCGCACCCGCAGGGGCTGGCCGTTGGTCATGCCGCCCTCGAGTCCGCCCGCGCGGTTACTGCGGCGCTCGACGCCGTCCGCACCCCGGACCATCTCGTCATGGGCGACGCTGCCGCGCCGGCGGGCCGTCTCGAACCCGTCACCGACCTCGACGCCCTTGATGGCCTGGATCCCCATGAGGGCGCCGGCGAGCTGGGCGTCGAGACGCTCCTCGCCCGACACGTGCGACCCGAGTCCGATCGGGAGCCCGTGGACGACGACCTCGACCACGCCCCCGAGGGTGTCACCGGCCTTCTTGGCGGCCTCGATCTCGGCGATCATCGAGTCCGCGGCGGCGGCGTCGAACGCGCGCACCGGGCTGGCGTCGATCGCCTGGAGATCGGCGAACGTCGGCTCGGGGCCCACGTAGGGCTCCGAGGCGCCGATGGAGATGACGTGGGACAGCACCTCCACGCCGAGGACGTCGCGGAGCACACCGCGGGCGACCGTCCCCGCCGCGACGCGGGCGGCGGTCTCACGCGCGCTGGCCCGCTCGAGGACCATCCGGGCGTCGTCGAAGTCGTACTTGAGCATCCCGGAGAAGTCCGCGTGACCGGGCCGCGGGCGGGTCAGGCGGGCGGCGCGGGCCTTGTCGTCGATCTCCTCGGGGTTTACGGGGTCCGCCGACATGATCTGTTCCCACTTGGGCCACTCGGTGTTACCGACCTCGATCGCCACCGGCGATCCCATGGTGCGACCGTGCCGGACGCCGCCCAGCACGCGCACGGCGTCGGCCTCGAACTTCATGCGCGCACCGCGGCCGTAGCCGAGGCGGCGGCGGGCGAGTTGCGCGGCGATCTGCTCGCTCGTCACCTCGACGCCCGCGATGACGCCCTCGACGATCGTCACGAGGGCCTGGCCGTGCGATTCTCCGGCAGTGGTCCACTTCAGCACGTCGCCGATCATCCCACGACCGGGTGGGCGGGGGCACATCAGGCCCGTCGAGGCGCCGCGTCGACGAGCACCGGGTGCCCCTCGCCGCGCGCGCCGGCGCTACCGCCCGAGGGCCCGC
>NZ_KV823948.1:0-18423 GCF_001815995.1 Dietzia sp. HMSC21D01
GGGCGGCATCGCGGGCAAGGCTAGCCGGATCCCGGGCCCCGGAGTCTTCGGTGTCCGCGCGCGTCGGCCGGGAAAGTCCGCACACGCCGCCTCGGCCACAGCCGCGCGCGGCCATGGCGTCTCGCCCGTCCCCCTGCGCAGGCCAGACGCCATGGCGAGGAGCGACGATGGATATCCCGCGCATCCACGGGAGCGAGACGCCAGCGCCGGGAGCGAGACGCCAGGGAGGAGAGCGGCTGTGGGCCGGGCCGCGTGCATGCGCTCGCGCTGATGCGCAGCCGCGTCTGCTGATGCCCTGCCGCGGGCGGGGATGTCCGAGGCCGTCGCTAGGGTGCCCCGCATGAGTTCCGGAACCCCTCGTGCAGTCGGTGCAGTCGTTCTCGGTGTGGCCATGCTGGCGGGGATCGGGTGGTGCGCGGAAGCCGAGGACGGCGCTCCCGGCACGACCGGAACTCCCCAGAGCTCGCAGGTCGATCCGGGCGGGCCCGTCTCGTCGTCGTCGCCGATCCCACCGGCCTCGCCCGCGCCGGACGCGGGCAAAACGGCCGACCCCGCGCCGCCGGCCGACCCCGCGCCGCCAGCGGACCTGTCGGGCGACCCGCAGGTCATCGCCGCGAAGGTGGCGCTACCGCAACTCGAGGTTAAGGGCCGTGCGCCCAGGACGGGCTACGACCGCGACCTGTTCGGCCAGTCCTGGACCGACGACGTGTCCGTCGAATTCGGGCGCAACGGCTGCGACACCCGCAACGACATCCTCAAGCGGGACCTCACGGACCTCACCTTCCGGCCGGGAACCCGCGACTGCGTGGTCCTCACCGGCGTCCTCGAGGGCCCGTACACCGGGGAGCGCATCGAGTTCACGCGCGGACAGGACACCTCCTCGGAGGTGCAGATCGACCACGTGGTGGCGCTGTCGGACGCGTGGCAGAAGGGCGCCCAGCAGCTCACCGAGGAACAGCGGCGCGATTTCGCCAACGACCCACTGAACCTCATGGCCGTGGCGGGGTGGGCCAATCAGCAGAAGGGCGACGGCGACACCGCCACATGGCTACCGCCGCGTCGCGAGTTCCGCTGCTCTTACGTGTCACGGCAGGTGCTGGTCAAGGAGCGCTACGGGCTGTGGGTGACGGCCGCCGAGCGCGACGCGATGGACCGGATCCTGGCGAGCTGCTGACGCCCGGGGGCCCGGCGGGCCGGGCGGACTACTGAGCGGCGCACCCGGGCTGATCGACCCGCCCGGGCTGATCGATCCGGCCGCTCAGAAGTCGAAGAAGCCGCCGCCGTCGCCGCCGAACAGACCCCCGTCGAAGAACCCGCCGCCGCCGTCTCCCCCTCCGCCATCGCCGCCGAAGAGCCCGCCGTCGAAGAAACCACCGCCGTCACCACCGGCGTCTCCGCCCTCGCCACCGTCGCCGCCGAACAGGCCGCCGTCGAAGAAGCCCTCGCCGTCGCCGCCGTCAGCGCCGCCCATGTCACCGACGTCGGCGCCGCCCTCGCCGACCCCGGCCGCGAAATCCTCACCGGAGTAGCCGACGCCCGCCATTCCGGCGAACAGCATGTTGAACATCATCATCGAGCCCATCATCCAGGCGCCGGTGGCCAGCGCGGACGCCCACCAGGGCTCCGAGTACCAGCCCGCGGGCACCGGGCGGCCCGCCACGACACCACCCGGGTAGTAGTGCGGGGTTTCGTCGCTCGGGTCGGTGGCGGCCTTCAACTTGCGGCCCTCGACCTCGACCTCGCGGTCCTCGGTCACCCGGCCGGCGCGATCCTGGCCGGGGGTCGGCGGCAGCTCAGGGCCGGGGTCGAGGCCCATCGCCGAACGGGCGGCGCGCACGTAGTACAGGCCCTCCAGCGCGGTGTCCTTGGCCAGCTGGGCCTGCACGGGCGTGCGCGCCTTCTCCAGCTCCGCCACGGCGGCGGTGTAGCGCTCGGAGGCGTCGGCCATCGCCTGCTTCGACGCCTCGTCCGTGCCGTCGAGATTGAAGACCTGCCCGCCGAGCCGCTCGATCCAGCGGGACGCCTCGGCGCGGTAGTCCTCGAGATGACGGTTGTGGTGCGCCTCCAGCTGCGTCTGGCCCTTGTTCTGGCTGCGGGAGATCACAGCGACGGCCACCGCGATCACTGCGGCGATGAGGAGGAATTCCACGACACGACCTTTCTCGGTACTGGTTCCGAGGGTACCGAGAACGCGGGTTCGGGCGCGCCGTCCCGCCGGGGTCAGGGGCGCCGTCAGGGGCGGCCGTCCCCGCCGCTCACCACGCCCGCCTCGCGCAGGCGGGCCACCTCCGCCCGGCCGATCCCGAACCCGGTGAGCACCTCGTCGGTATCCGCCCCGCGAGGGCGTGGGCCGAAACGGACGGACCCGGGCGTCTCGGACATCTTCACCGGAATCCCGACGCTGCGGTACCCCTCCCGCTCGACCACCATCTCGCGGTGCAGGACGTGCGGCATCTCGAGTGCCTCGCCGACCTGGTTGACCGCCCCGGAGGGCACTCCCGCGGCGCGGAGCCGAGCCGCGAGGTCTTCACGGCCGATCGAGCCGACGAGATCCCCGAGGATCACCCGGAGCTCCTCCGCGTGCGCGAGCCGGTCGGAGTTGGTGCGGAAACGGGAGTCGTCGGCGAGGTCGGGCGCGCCCAGCGCAGCCGCGAGGGAACGGAACTGGCGGTCGTTGCCGGCACCGATGAAGAAGGGCCCGTCCACGCACGAGAAGGTCTCGTAGGGGCAGATCGTCGGATGCGCCACGCCGGTCCGCACGGGCTGCTCCCCGCTGGCGAACCACTTCCCCGCGTGCGGGTGCAGGATCGACACAGCGTTGTCGAGCAGCGTGAGGTCGATCAACTGCCCGCGCCCGGTCGTCTGCCGGGCGTGCAGCGCGAGGAGGATGCCGTTCATCGCGTTGAGGCTGGTGACGATGTCCACGAGCGGGATGCCTATCCGCATCGCCGGGCCGTCGGGCTCACCGTTGATGCTCATCAGGCCGGACAGCGCCTGCAGGACGGCGTCGTAGCCCGGCGCCCCGCCCAGGGGGCCGTCGACGCCGTACCCGGTGATGCGGCAGTGGATGAGCCGCGGGAACCGTTCGGCGATCACGTCGTCCGCCAGCCCCCACCGCTCGAGGGTCCCGGCCTTGAAGTTCTCGATCACCACGTCCGCGCCCTCGAGCATCCGCCACAGCAGAGCCTGCCCGTCCGCGAGGCGCAGATCGATGCTCACGTTGCGCTTGTTGCGGTTGAGACCGTCGAAGTAGGCGCTGTGGTCCTCCCGCACGAACGGCGGCCCCCATCCGCGGGTCTCGTCCCCGTCCGGCGGCTCGACCTTGATGACATCGGCGCCGTGGTCGGCGAGCATCTGTCCACACAGGGGACCGGCGAGGACGCGGGACAGGTCCACCACCCGGATGTCGGTGAGCGCGCCGGTGCGCGGCATGTCGGTCACGGCTCAGGCTCCCGTCACGCGGTCGAGCCACGCGGCGGCGGCACCCTCGACCGCGGCGCCCTCGACGATCAGGGGCCACGCACCGTCCATGCCGTCGCGGACCGCCGCGTCGGCGAGCAGCGACTCCCAGTAGGCGGCCGAGCCGAACTCCCCACGCCACTGCAGCGCGGGCAGGGTCACGCGGTGCAGGGTGTGCTCGTGGGTCGTCCCGATCGCGCCGTGGACCTGGTGTGCGTTGCGGACGGCCACGGCGAGCGCCTGCGAGACGACGCTTCGCGCGACGGCCACCCGGAATCCGGACAGCGGACCGGCGAGGTCGGTGGCCAGTGCATCGGCGACGGCCTGATCGGCCGCCGCCCGGGCGAGGACGGTTTCCGCGGCGATGTCGACGACGAGGTTCTGCACCGACTGGAATCGGGCCAGTGGCCGGCCGAACTGGGTCCGCTCGGTGGTGTGCGCGACGGCCGAGTCGAGCATCCCCTCGGCGGCGCCCACGCACTGCACCGCTCGCGCCAACGCTCCCCGCAGGACTGCGACCTCCACCGGGCCCGGCTCGACGGCGGTCCACTCGACGTCCTCCGGCGGCGTCACGTCGGCCAGCGGGACCGCGGAGACCCCTCGCACCGCCGCGACGCCGGTCCGGCCGGTCGGTACGTCGGCCACCTCGTACCCGCCGGCCGGGCGGCCGCCCACCTCGTCGTCGTCCCCTGTCGCCCGTCGCACGAACAGGACGGTGTCGGTCGCGCCCGCCCAGGGAACCCCTCGCGCGTGTCCGTCTGGGCCGAGCACCGCGAGGGTCGCCGACCCGGTGGTGGTGTCGTCGAGCGCGGCAGCGCGGCGGAGGGGCCCGACGACGAGGTCGGTCTCGGCGTAGGGAACGGCCACTCCCGCGGCCGCGGACAGGCGGAGAAGGGCAGCCGCCTCGGCCCAACCGGCACCGCTGCCGCCTGAGGCCTCGGGGGCGGTGAGCCGGGCGAGGCCGACCTCGGCCAGGGTCCGCCACACTGCCGCGGGGTCCGGCTCGATGCCCGGGCCGGAGTGCTCGGCCAGGACGTCGCCCATCATGGCGAGGAGGTCCTCGTCGACGGCGAGGTCGGCGGTCGCGGCCTGCTGGTCCGACGTGGCGGCCTGCGGGTCAGTGGTGGTGTGCAGGTCAGTGGTGGCGTGGCTCATCGCATCCCCAGTCCCCGCGCGATCACGCCGCGCAGAATCTCGTTGGTCCCGCCGCGCAGCGTGAAGCCGGGGCGCTGATGGAGTCCGGCGCGGAGCAGGTCGGTCAGCTCGGACGATGCCGGGCCGCCGTCGCCCGGCCGGAACTCGTCGCCGAGGCCGGTGGAGACCGCATCGACGAGGTCCCCCTCCGTGGTGGTGCCGAGCAGCTTGACCAGCGCGGCGGCGGTATCGGCCGCCTCACCTCGCTGGAGCGCGCCGGCGATGTTCTGGCTCAGCGCGTGCAGGCCGGCCATCCGCGCCACCGACCGGCCCAGGTCCGCGCGGGCGGGCAGCGCTCCCTCCGCGACCGCCCCGATCTCGGCGGCGAGCAGGCGGAACGAGGACAGGAACCGCTCGGGGCCGCTGCGCTCGAAGGCGAGCTCGGAGTTGACCTGCTCCCAGCCGTTGCCGAGGGTGCCGAACACCATGGCGTCGGGAACGAACACCTCGTCGAGGATCACCTCGTTGAAGTGGTGGTCGCCCGACAGCGACACGATCGGCCGGATGGTCACCCCCTCGCTGCGCAGATCGACGATGAACTGGCTCAGGCCCGCGTGGCGGATCGTGGTGTCGAGGGGCTCGGTCCGGCAGAGGGCGATGAACGCCTCGGCGTGCTGGGCGCCGGACGTCCACACCTTGGTGCCGGTGATCGACCAGCCGCCGTCGACCTTCACGCCCTTCGTGCGGACGCTGGCGAGGTCGGAGCCCGAGTCCGGCTCGCTCATCCCGATGCCGAAGCAGCACTCGCCCGCCGCGATCCGGGGCAGGTACTCGCGCTTCTGCTCCTCGGTTCCGTAGCGCAGCAGCGACGGGGCGATCTGCCGGTCGGCGACCCACTGCGCTGCCACCGGTGCGCCCACGGAGAGCAGTTCCTCGGTGACGACGAAGCGCTCGAGGAACGTGCGTCCCCGACCGCCGTACTCGGTGGGGATCGTCATCCCGACCCATCCACGCTCGGCCAGTCGCCGGGTGAAGTCCTCGTCCCACTTGGTCAGCCAGGTGTCGATCCACGGGGTCAGTCGCCCCGCCGCGATCTCGTCCGCGAGGAAGGCACGGACCTCCGCCCGCAGGGCGGTCATCTGCTCCGACGCCAGGGTCGTGGGTGGGGCGAGCGCGGACCTCATCGGTGCTCCTCGGGTCGGGGTGCGGTGACCGGGGTTAGCCGGTTCGGGGATTCCCGGCGCCGATAGTGACCAGCGCCACGGGAACAGCATCGCACGGTCGCGAGTCTTACGCAATGACGGAATGGGGTACGTGTCTACGGATCACTGGGCTGTTTTCCGAGAGGCCGGATACTGTTACCTCATGACGGAGAGCGAGACGACGGGCGGCGATTCCGCGAGCGACGTCGGCCGGGCCACCGAACGACCACGCCACCGGATGGTCGACAGGGTCGCCGCGATCATGGAACTCGTCGCGCGTTCCGGCTCGGGGATGACGCTGACCGCGGTGGCCAAGGCCCTCGACGCGCCCATCAGCTCCACCCAGGGACTCCTCAACGGCCTGGTCGCCGTGGGATATCTCGACGAGCGGAACCGGATCTACACGCTCGGCACCGCCCCGTACCTGCTCAACGTGATCGCGGGACGCCCGCCCGTCACCTCGGTGTCCCACGAGCAGCTGGAGGCGCTGCACTCACAGACCGGGCTCACGACGACTCTGTCGACGGATGTCGGCGACGACCTGTTCTACGTGGACTTTGTCTCCTCCGACCCGCACTACGCCTACCTCGCGGAGAACAAACTGCGTCGCTCTCTGCTGCGGACCTCGTCCGGGTGGCTGCTCCTCGCGGACCGCGAGCGGCGGGACGTGTGGGCCTACCTCAACTCTCGGCCCCGCGAGGACGCCGAGTACGTCGACCGGTTCCTCGCCGCCCTCGACGACCTGATCGACACCGGGGTCTGCCGCGCGCCCGGGGTGGCCGTCGACGGCGGGGACGGGGTCTCCGTCGCACTGCGCGAGCGCGGCCGCACCATCGCGACGGTCGGCGTGATCGGCAGCCGAGCCGAGATCCTCGCCCGCAAGGACGAACTCGCGAGCGCGTGCCTCGAGCACGCGACCTCGTGGGGCCTCCGGTAGCCGAGGACCCGCGGCCGCCGCCGGCTACCGCCCCTCGTACCGACCGGCGCGCTTCTCCCCGAACGCCGCGAGCGCTTCGCGGTGATCCTCGGTGTGGTGGGCCAGGGCCTGCATCGACGCGGACAGCTCGAGCAGCGACTCCAGCGACTGGTGCTGGGACTCGCGGAGCAGCCGCTTGGCCATCCGCACCGAGTGCGGCGGGTTCTTGGCAACCCGCGCCGCGAGACCGCGAGCCGCGTCCATCAGGTCGTCGGGGTCGACCACCTGGTTGACCAGGCCCCACTCGGCGGCCTGCTCGGCCCGCACCCGGTCGCCGGTGAGAGCCATCTCCGCCGCGCGCGCCGGACCGATCGCCTTGGTGAGCAGCCAGGCCCCGCCGTCGCCGGGGATGATGCCCAGTTGCACGAAACTCTCCGCGAACCACGCGCTGGTGGACGCCACCCGCAGGTCGCACATCACCGCGAGATCGCACCCCGCCCCGACGGCCGGCCCGTTGACCGCGGCCACCACAGGGACCTCGCAGTGGTACAGGGCGCGGGGGATCCGCTGGATCCCGTGGCGGTAGCCGTCGCGGAGCTGATACGGCGAACCCCCGAACATGCCGGCCCGGTCGGCCATGTCCTTCACGTTGCCGCCCGCCGAGAACGCCGAACCCGCGCCGGTGAGCACCACGGCGCGCACATCATGGTCGGCATTGACCACCGCAACCTGCCCACAGAGGGCGTCGACGATGGCCGGATCCGAGATGGGGTTGCGGGTGTCCGGGAGGTTCAGGGTCCACGTCTCGATGTGGTCGGCTCGCTCGACGAGCAGGGGCGCTGAGGCCATGAGGGGACTTCTTTCGTGGTCGCGGAAACCGGCTCGCTATCTAACTACGTAAACCGTTACCCGACAGTATCGACCCGGCGCGTCACCGTCAACGATCACCGCCGTCTCGGGTCCGCCCGTACGCACGGTTGCGGAACGACAGAACCCCCGGCCGTGAGGACCGGGGGTCTGAGGAACTCTCTGCGGAGCCGCGTGTCGGAATCGAACCGACGACCTTTTCATTACGAGTGAAATGCTCTACCGACTGAGCTAACGCGGCGAGCCCTTGTGGGGCGACGCAACTATATCCGACGGACCCCCTGAGCCGAAAAACGGCCCGCGCCGGGACGCCTCCGCCGTCACTCCCCCGGCGCTCACGCCGGCCCACTCCAGCCTGGCGGGTCAGGAGCCGAGCGCCGCGCGAATCGCACCGACCATCGCCGACACCGCGAACTTCGGCTTGACGTTGACCTTGATCGCGGCCCGGCACTCCTGCACCGCCTCGATCGCCTTGAGGATCGAGGCAGCCGAATAGTGCCCGCCGAGGCGCGCAGCCTCCTCGGCCTTGTCGGGGTGGACCGCGGCGACGTCGCGGGCACCGAGCGCGACGATGAGTGCATCCCGGTAGAAGCCGGCCAGGTCGACCAGGGCGAGGTCCAGCGAGTCACGGGTGGAGCGGGTTCGCCGGGACTTCTGTGCACGTTCGAGTTCCTTGACCGCGCCCGTCGCCCCGCGGCCGGCGGACGCGGTGCCCTTACCTGTGCCGCCGGCGCCGAGGGCGGTACGTAATTCCTCGACCTCTCGCTCGTCCGACTCGGTGTTGCGCGCGAGCGCTTCCTGCTCGGCGGAACTGACGAGCCGGCTCGCGAGCGGGAAGGCCCGCCCGGGGTTGTGCATGACCATCGGCAGTTGGAGGACGACGTCCCGACGTTCGCGGGTCGCCTCATCGGTGGCCAACCACCGCGCCCGCCCCACGTGCCCGGAGGAAACCGAGGCGGCCCACCGCGCGAGATCCGGCTCGATCGCGTCGCCGTCGGCGAGAAGGACCCGCTCGACCGCCTCGGCGTTCGGCTGGCGCAGCGCGACGTTCCTCGACCGCGAGCGGAGTGTGACCATGATGTCCATCGGATCGGTGGTCGGCGAGCACAGCAGGAACACGGTCCGGCTCGGCGGCTCCTCCACCACCTTGAGCAGCGCGTTGCAGGACTGCTCCGTGAGCCGGTCCGCCTCCTCCACCACGACTATCTGCCACCGACCGGTCCCTGGACGGCTGGCCGCGCGGTGGATGGTCTCCTTGACGTCCTTGAGGAGGATGTTCACGCCCTGCGGGGCGAGCAGGTGGACGTCGGCATGAGTTCCCGCCAGGACGGTATGGCACGCGCGGCACCGACCGCACCCCACCACGTCGGGGTCCTCGCACTGCAGGGACGCCGCGAATGCCATTGCCGCCACACTGCGTCCGCTGCCCGGCGGCCCGGTGAACAACCACGCGTGGACCATGCGCGGGTCGGACTCGTCCCACCCCTGGCCCGGGACGCGGGCACGGGCGGCCGTCGCGGCAGCGGTCAGCTCCGCCACGACGTCGGCCTGTCCGGCCAATCGTTCGAACACCCCGGGCATGGCCCCACCTTATCCCCGCGGACCGACACACCTGAGCCCCCACCGGCACCGGCGCGAACTAGGCTGGGACCGATGGAGCGCTGGGTCAGGTTGTTCAGGTGGCTGTGGGCCACCCCCTGGCCCGTGTATGCGCTCACGATGGTGCAGGCCAACATCATCGGCGCGGTCTTCGTGTTCTCGTTCCTGCGCTTCGTGTTGCCGGTGGACCGGTTCCTGGACCTCGACGAGTTCCGGTTCCTCAACCAGTACCTCTTCATCGGCTACCTGGTGCTGGCCTTCATCGGCGGAGTCATCGCCTCCACACTGCTCCTGTTACCCGTGCTCAGAGTGGACCGGGCGGGCGCGGAGTTCGACGGCGCCATCCGCCGCCGCACCCTGCGTCTGCCGTTCCACCAGGCGATCATCTCGGGCACGATGTGGCTCATCGGGACCCTGCTGTTCGCCGCCGTCAACGTCGGGCACTCCCCCAGGCTCGCCCTCATCGTGTCGGTGACGAGCCTCCTGGGCGGGAGCACGACCGTCCTCATCTCCTATCTCCAGGCCGAGCGGATCATGCGGCCGATCACCGTGCGCGCGCTGGCCAGCGGCGTGCCGGCCAACCGGCACGTCCCCGGCGTCCGGCGCCGGATCTTCCTGGGCTGGGCGCTGACGACGGTCATCCCGATCGCGGGCATCCTGCTCATCCTCACCGGCCACTGGTTCGGACTGTTCGGTGACGACCCCGGGACCATCCTCGTCGCGCTGGCGGTCCTGGCGAGCGTCGCCGTCATCGCCGGCGCCATCGGCATGGGGCTGGTCTCGGACTCGATCGCCGACCCCGTCCGCGAGATGCAAGCGGGTGTCAGCCGCGTCAAGCAGGGCGACCTCGAGACGCGCGTGACGATCTACGACAGCTCGGAGATCGGCCGCCTGGCGCAGGGCTTCAACGAGATGGTGACCGGCTTGCAGGAGCGCGAGGCGATCCAGGACCTGTTCGGCCGCTACGTCGGCGAGGACGTTGCCCGCAACGCCCTCGAGCGCGGCACCGAACTCGGTGGGCAGGAGCGGGAGGTCGCGGTGCTGTTCGTGGACCTCACCGGGTCGACCGAGTTCGCGGCAGCACACGAGCCCGCCGAGGTCGTGTCGGTGCTCAACGAGTTCTTCCGGATCGCGGTCGAGGCCGTCGACTCCAACGGCGGGTACATCAACAAGTTTCAGGGAGACGCACTCCTCGCGGTCTTCGGCGCGCCCCTGGAGGTGGACAACGAGGCCGGCCGCGCCCTGCGCGCCGCCCGCGCACTGCAGAGCCGCCTCGCCGAGCTGTCGCCGCTCTCCGCGGGCATCGGCGTCTCCTACGGGACGGTCATCGCCGGGCACATCGGTCACGCCAAGCGGTTCGAGTACACGGTGATCGGCGACCCGGTCAACGAGGCCGCGCGCCTGACGACGTTGGCCAAGATGGAGCAGGGGCACGTGCTGGCCTCGGCGGCGACGATCCACCACGCGGACGGCCCGGAAGCCGCGCGGTGGGTGCTGGGCCAGAGCGTCGAGTTGCGCGGCCGCGGGATCATGACCCAGCTCGCTCGGCCCCTTCGCCCCACCCTGGCGGATCGGTGGCAGGCGGGCGACGCCGTACGGCGGTCCGCGACCGACGCCGGGTCCGTCGCATCCGCGGCGTCGGACGCACGCCCCGCCGCCGCTCCGGCAGCCGACGCGGTCGTCGACGACGCGACGCTCTGACCGACCCGCAGTCCGTCAGCGACGGGAGGAGGCCGCCTTCTTCGCCGGGGCTCTACGGGCGCCCGACTTCGTGGCGGGGGCCCTCTTGGCCGGCGGCGACTTGGCCCGACGCTCCGAGAGCAACTCGGCGGCCCGCGCATCGGTGAGACTCTCCACGGTGTCACCCTTGCGCAGAGACGCGTTGGTCTCGCCGTCGGTCACATAGGGGCCGAACCGGCCGTCCTTGACCAGCATCTGCTTGCCGGAGACCTCGTCGATCCCCATCTCGCGCAGTGCCTTGGGCGCAGCGGCCTGGCGGCCCCGACGCTTGGGCTCGGAGTAGATCTTCAGCGCCTCCTCGAGCGTCACCGTGAACACCGCGTCCTCGGACTCGAGGGTGCGCGAGTCGGTGCCCTTCTTCAGGTACGGCCCGTACCGGCCGAGCTGTGCGGTGATCTCCTCGCCGCTGGCGGGGTCGACGCCGACGACGCGGGGCAGTGACAGGAGCTTGAGCGCGTCCTCCAGCGTGACCGTCGCCGGGTCCATGGACTGCATGAGCGACCCGGTCCGCGGCTTGGGCCCGGTCGGGTTCTCGGAGTCCTTCTTCGCCTTGCGCGTGACCGCGGCCTTGGCCTTCGTGGCGGCCTTCTTGGCCTCCGCCTTGGCCTCGTCGTCCTTCGCCGCGGCGATCGCGGCGTCGCGCTCGGCGTCGATCCGCTTCTTCTCCGCCTCGGCGTCGGCGAGCACCTTCTTCGCCCACGCGGCCTTCTCGGCGTCGCTCGGCTCGGGCAGCTTCTCTGTGACGTAGGGCCCGTAGCGTCCGTCCTTGACGACGATCTCGTGCCCGGTCTCGGGGTCCACGCCCAGCGGACGCCCGTCCTGCGGGGTGGCGAAGAGCTTCTCGGCCACCTCCAGGGTGAGCTCGTCGGGGCTCATACCCTCGGGCAGGTTGGCGCGCTGCGACTCCTCTTCTCCGGACTCGCCCGTCACCATCCGCTCGAGGTACGGACCGTAGCGACCGACGCGCACGTAGACGGGGCGCCCCTCGGCGTCGTCGAACACGCGGATCGAGTTGATGCTGCGGGCGTCGATGGCCTCGAGGTTCACGTCGACGAGGTTCTTCAGCCCCACCGCGTAGTTCGAGTCCGCGTCGCCCTCACCCCCCTCGCCGTGGCCCCCCGGGCCACCGACGCCGAAGTAGAAGCGGCGCAGCCAGTCGCTCCGGTTCTCCCGACCCTCGGCGATCGCGTCGAGCTCGTCCTCCATGAGGGACGTGAAGTCGTAGTCGACGAGCCGGCCGAAGTTCTGCTCGAGCAACCCGACCACCGCGAACGCCACCCAGCTGGGCACGAGCGCGTTGCCGCGCGAGTAGACGTAGCCGCGGTCCTGGATGGTGCGGATGATGCTGGCGTAGGTCGACGGGCGTCCGATGCCCATCTCCTCCATCGCCTTGACGAGGCTGGCCTCGGTGTAGCGGGCCGGCGGGCTGGTGGTGTGGCCCTCGGGCAGGAGGTCCGAGCCGGTGAGGTGCTGTCCCTCGGACAGCTGCGGCAGGCGCCGTTCGGCGTCGTCGGCCATGGGCTTGTCGGCGGACTCGGCGGCATCGTCGGCGGCCTCGACGTAGGCCTTGAGGAAGCCGGGGAACGTGATGGTGCGGCCGGAGGCGGAGAAGGTGGCGCGGGAGTATCCGGAGGCGTTGGCCCCGGCCTCGCCGCTGATGCGGATGCTCACCGAGGTGCCGCGGGCGTCGGCCATCTGGGAGGCGACGGTGCGCTGCCAGATCAGCTCGTAGAGGCGGTACTCCTCCGCGTCCAGCACGCTGTGCAGCTGGCCGGGGGTGGCGAAGGTCTCGCCGGCGGGGCGGATGGCCTCGTGTGCCTCCTGCGAGTTCTTGACCTTGCGCGTGTACTGCCGCGGTGTGGGCGAGACGTACTCGCTGCCGTAGAGCTCCGTCGCCTGCGCGCGGGCGGCGGCGATGCCACCCTCGGACAGGGTGGTGGAGTCGGTTCGCATGTAGGTGATGTAGCCGTTCTCGTACAGCCGCTGCGCGATGCGCATGGTGCGCTCGGAGGTGTACCGGAGCTTGCGGCCGGCCTCCTGTTGGAGGGTCGAGGTCATGAACGGCGCGTAGGGGCGCCGTGTGTAGGGCTTGGACTCGACGGTGTCGACGACGAAGTCGGCACCGTCGAGAGCCCCGGCCAGCGCGCGGGCCGCGGGCTCGTCGAGCACGACGGAGTCCTTGGCTGCGCCGGTGGTCTTCAGCCTGCCGTCCGGGCCGAAGTCACGGCCCTGCGCCACCCGGGCGCCATCGACGGCGGAGAGCTTGGCCGTGAAGCTGCGTGGCTCACCGGCGTCACCTCCGGCCGAGCGCTGCGTCGCCAGGGTTGCGGTGATGTCCCAGTAGTCGGCGGCGACGAACGCCATTCGCTCGCGTTCACGCTCGACGATGACGCGGGTGGCCACCGACTGCACACGCCCGGCGGACAGCCGCGGCATGACCTTCTTCCACAGCACGGGCGAGACCTCGTATCCGTAGAGACGGTCGAGGATGCGGCGGGTCTCCTGGGCGTCGACGAGGTCGGTGTCCAGCTCGCGGGTGTTCTCGGCGGCGGCGAGGATGGCGGGCTTGGTGATCTCGTGGAACACCATGCGCTTGACGGGGACCTTGGGCTTGAGCACCTCGAGGAGATGCCAGGCGATCGCCTCACCCTCGCGGTCGGGGTCCGTCGCGAGCAGGAGCTGATCCACCCCCGCGAGCTCCTTCTTGAGCTCGGAGACCTTCTTCTTCTTGTCGGCGCTGACCACGTAGATGGGCTCGAAGTCGTCCTCCGGGTTCACGCCCAGCCGCGCCCACGGCTCCTTCTTGTACTTGGCCGGGATGTCCGCGGCGCCCTTGGGCAGGTCGCGGATGTGACCGACGGAAGCCTCGACCACATAGTCGGACCCCAGATAGGGCTGGATCTTGCGCGCCTTGGTGGCGGACTCGACGATCACCAGGCTCCGCTTGCCGCCCGATGCTGTCTTCTTGCTCGCCACTGGAGTGCTCCCAACCTGCGCTGATCCGTCGGCGACGCCCGCCGTCGACTCCGGTCCCGGTTACGGTACGCGTGCCGGAGCCTTTCCATACAGATTCATACCAGGCCGGTCCGTCACGGGAAGAAACGCGATCCAGCCCTGCGCGGGCACCGTGAGCACGCCCACCCGGACGCCACCACCCCCCGGGACGGTCCGGCCTATCCCTCTATATGCATCGCGCACTCGAGCGCCCCCTCGTCGTCGTTCCCCCCAGCGCACACCGTCGCGAGTGGCGGAGATAGACAGATCGGTCTACGATGAAGAGGAACATCCACGGCCGCGGATTGGAACCTGTTACATTTCCGGCAATTCGGCCGTGGCCGCGGGCTGCGCCCTAAAGGGCGTACCGTCGATGGCCGTACGGGAGCCACGACGAGTCCCGATCATCACGACTTTCTGGAGGTCAGCAGCGGTGGGCAATGCGTCCAAGACCAAGCTGGACAAGGTGGTCATCCGCATCGCGGGTGACTCGGGTGACGGCATGCAGCTCGCCGGTGACCAGTTCACGTCCGAGGCGGCCGCGTTCGGTAACGACCTGGCGACCCAGCCCAACTATCCGGCCGAGATCCGGGCTCCCCAGGGCACCATCCACGGCGTCTCAAGCTTCCAGATCCAGATCGCGGACTACGACATCCTCACCGCCGGTGACCGTCCCGACGTCCTGGTGGCGATGAACCCGGCCGCGCTGAAGGCCAACATCGGCGACCTGCCCTCGGGCGGGATCCTCATCGTCAACTCCGACGAGTTCACCAAGCGGAACCTGACGAAGGTGGGCTACGAGTCTAACCCGCTGGGCTCACCGGCGTTCGAGGCGTTCCAGGTGCACGAGGTCGCGATGAGCACGCTGACCATCGGCGCCGTGGAGTCGGTCGACATCGGCAAGAAGGACGCCGAGCGCTGCAAGAACATGTTCGCGCTCGGTCTGCTGATGTGGATGTACGGGCGCACGGTCGACTCGATCGAGAAGTTCCTGGCCGACAAGTTCGGCAAGAAGCCGACCATCCTCGAGGCCAACACCCTGGCGCTGCGGGCGGGCTGGAACTACGGCGAGACCACCGAGGCGTTCGCGTCGGAGTACGAGATCGCCCCCGCCAAGCTCCCCGCGGGCCGCTACCGTCAGGTCACCGGCAACACCGCCCTGGCCTACGGCCTGGTCACCGCCGGCATCTCGGCCGACATGCCGGTCTTCCTGGGCACCTACCCCATCACCCCGGCCTCGGACATCCTGCACGAGCTCAGCAAGCTCAAGCAGTTCGACGTGACCACCTTCCAGGCCGAGGACGAGATCGCCGGAATCGCCTCCGCGCTCGGCGCCTCCTATGGTGGCGCGCTGGGCGTGACCTCGACCTCCGGGCCGGGTCTGGCCCTGAAGTCCGAGGCGATCGGCCTGGCCGTCATGACCGAGTTGCCGTTGGTCATCATCGACGTCCAGCGCGGCGGTCCCTCGACCGGCCTGCCCACCAAGACCGAGCAGTCCGACCTGCTGCAGGCGCTGTTCGGCCGCAACGGTGAGTCGCCGGTGGCCGTGGTGGCCCCCCAGTCCCCCGCGGACTGCTTCGACGCCGCCCGCGAGGCCGCCCGCATCGCGGTCACCTACCGCACGCCGGTCATCCTGCTCTCGGACGGCGCGATCGCCAACGGCTCCGAGCCGTGGCTGCTGCCCGAGGTCGACGCGCTGCCGAAGATCGACAGGAACCTTGCCACCGCACCCGAGGCGGGCGAGGAGGGCGCGACGGTCCCCGACTACCTGCCCTACGCCCGTGACCCGGAGACCCTCGCCCGCGACTGGGCCGTGCCCGGTACCGCGGGCCTCGAGCACCGCATCGGTGGCCTGGAGAAGGCCAACGGCACCGGCAACATCTCCTACACGCCGGACAACCATGACCTGATGACCCGCACGCGCGCCCTGCGCATCGCGCGCATCGACGTGCCGGACCTCGAGGTCGACGACCCGTCGGGAGAGGCCGACGTCCTCGTCGTGGGATGGGGCTCGTCCTACGGCCCCATCGGCGAGGCCGTGCGCCGCGCCCGCGCCAACGGCCACCGCGTGGCCCGCGCACACGTGCGTCACCTCAACCCGCTGCCCCACAACATCGGCGAGGTGCTGGGGTGCTACCGCCGCGTGCTGGTGCCGGAGATGAACCTCGGTCAGCTGTCGATGCTGCTCAAGGCCCGCTTCCCCGCCAACATCCAGCCCATCACCAAGGTGCACGGCATGGCGTTCTCCGCCGAGGAGCTGCAGAACGCCATCGAAGCCGAGTTCGCCGGCCGCCTCTCCCACGCCGAGCACGACAAGTACCGTGTCGCGCTCGACGGGGTCGTCACCACCACCGGTGAGCCCGCGGCCCGCGCCCGGCAGATCGGTCACACCGCCACCGGCACCACCACCGCCAACCGAACCCGCTGAAACAGACGAGCGAGGAGAGGACCCCCATGACAACAACCGAACCCGGACTCGTCGGCACCAAGCTGCCGCTCGACGCGCTGTCCTCGGTCCCCAAGACCGACGCGCCGCAGAAGCCCAAGGACTACACCTCCGACCAGGAGGTGCGCTGGTGCCCGGGCTGTGGCGATTACGTCATCCTGGCCACCATCCGCGCGCTGCTGCCCAAGCTCGGCCTCAAGCGCGAGAACATCACCTTCATCTCCGGCATCGGTTGCTCGAGCCGCTTCCCGTACTACCTCGAGACGTACGGCATGCATTCGATCCACGGCCGCGCCCCGGCCATCGCCACCGGCCTGGCCACCACCCGCCCCGACCAGTCGGTGTGGGTCGTCACCGGCGACGGCGACGCCATGTCCATCGGCGGCAACCACCTGATCCACACCCTGCGCCGCAACGTGAACATGAACATCCTCATGTTCAACAACCGGATCTACGGCCTGACCAAGGGCCAGTACTCCCCCACCTCCGAAACCGGCAAGGTCACCAAGTCCAGCCCCATGGGCTCATTGGACCACCCGTTCAACACCCTGTCACTGGCACTGGGCGCCCAGGGCACCTTCGTGGCCCGCGCCCTGGACTCGGACCGCAAGGGCCTGACCGAGGTCCTCGAGGCCGCCGCCCGCCACCGCGGCACCAGCTTCGTGGAGATCATGCAGGACTGCCCGATCTTCAACGACGGCTCCTTCGACCTGCTGCGCAAGGAGGACGCCGCCGACCACCTCATCCCGGTGCGCCACGGCGAGAAGATCATCTTCGGCGACTCCGGCCAGCACTGCGTGGTCCGCCGCGGCTTCTCACTGGCCGTGGCCGCCACCGCGGACGTCGACGAGGCCGACATCGTGGTCCACGACGCCCACACCGACGACCCGACCTACGCCCACGCCCTGGCCAACCTGTCCAGCCAGGACCTGGAGTACACGGTCACCGGCATCATCCGCCAGGTCGCCCGCGACACCTACGACGACCTCGCCCGCGGGCAGGTCGAGCACGCCAAGCAGATCGCCACCAGCGATCTGCAGGCCCTCCTCGACGGCTCCAGCACCTGGACCGTCGAGTAGGACGCCGCACCGCCCGCGCCGCGTCCCGCGAGGCCGACGGCGCACGCGCCACCGCTCACGGTGGGCGGTCACCGGCTCACACGCGCCTGGTGACCGTCCCCGTGACGCGTCCGCGGGTGTCCCACGTGCGCTCGACCACGTCGGCGGAGCCGTGCTGGTCGACGCGCACGGCGGTGGTCGACCGGGTGCCGTACCGCCGACCGATGCGGACGAACCGCGCCGACAGGCGCCATTCGTGCGCCAGCGGTACGCCCGTGCGCGGCATCTTCCACGGTGCCGCGGGGCGGCGGTCGGCCAGCACGTCCATCAGTGCCCCGGACCAGTCCGGGTCCTCCATGACGTCGGTGCCCACGAGCGTCCTCACGTCGCGGACCGCACCCACCACCTTGGGCCAGGGAGTGTCCAGCGAGGCGTTCGACAACCCGTGGACACCGGTGCCGAGGGCAACCGGGCCGCGGGTCGACCGGTTGGACGCCCACCACATCCGGTCGAGGTCCCCGGCGAGGAGGTTGACGCCTCCGTAGCGATCGAGATCGGCGACGACGTGGTGGGCGAACTCCGTGACCGGCACCGGCCCGGTGAGCGCACCGACCGGCAGCTCGCCACGCGACGCCGGCGCGGGGATCGCCGGCCCGGGCTCGCGGACATTGGTGACCGCGGCGAACCGCCCGCCCGTCGCCAGTGCCATCCAGGTTCCACCGGCGGTGGCGTCCCGGCCGGCGACGACGTCCGCGACACCGTCGTGCTCCACCGTCCACTCGTGTAGCGGCTCGGTGGGCCGGGCGAGGTCCTCGTCCCGGTTGGCCACCACGATGAGCGGATAACGGGGGTGGACCCGTCGCGCGACCACGAGCATGCACATACCCCCACGGTACGTCGACCTGCGACGAGGCAGCGCGCGGCGGGGACGCGCCCTGCGTCAGCCGGGCCAGTGCTCCGCGGGCACCCCGGCGGGTGGCGCGCCGATGTTCTGCGCCAGCCGCGCCC
>NZ_KV823949.1:0-631 GCF_001815995.1 Dietzia sp. HMSC21D01
CGCGGCCGGTGCAGCGCAGCCGCTCCCGGGCCTGGCGTCTCGCTCCCGGCGATGCACGGCCCGTGGACAGCCGCGCGTCACGATGGCGTCTGGCCTGCCCGCCGGTGCGCGCGAGACGCCATCGCGAGGGGCGGCTGTCGGGCGGGATGTGCGGGATGAGCGAAGCGCGCCGGATTCGCCTCTGAGCGGTCCAGCGGGCAGTTCCGTGGCGGGGGTTGTGGCACGCGACGGCCCGAGAGGGCGTTACTACTCGATACGGTCGTAACCACTGCGATTTTAGGTCGTAGCCATCTCGCTCCGAAGGCCGATTCAGCACGATGACTACCACCAATTCCTGGATGGTGACGACCACACTGCAAGGGCGGGCGAACAGGCGCTGTCGCGGGCCCGTGGTGCCGCGACGAGCCCGGCCGGGTCAGCCGCGCGGGTAGAGCACCACCTGGGTGGCCTTGACGACCAGCGTGACGGGCACGCCCGGCGCGAGCGCGAGTTCGGCGGCCGATCGCGTCGTGATCTCCGCGTCGACCCGCTGGCCGTCCCGGAGTTCCGCGGTCACGCGCGTCAGCGCCCCGGCCGGAGCCAACGACACGACGCGGGCAGGCCAGGCGTTGCGCGGGCTCGCGGCGAGTGA
>NZ_KV823950.1:0-5858 GCF_001815995.1 Dietzia sp. HMSC21D01
TTTAGGAACTAACGACACGCGACACTAGCGGGTATGACGTCGACGATGTCACGACCTGGCAATCAAGCGGATCGCGTTCAGCGCACAAGGCTGGCGAGCTCAACCAACCTGCAGTTGGCCTCCTGTTCGCCCTCGATGCCTTCGATATCGCCGCGGCAATGGGCTCATCAACGACGTCGTAGTCGTCGAACGAGTAGCACCGTGCCTAACCGAGCCTCTGGCAACTCGCTCATTCACCATGACGGTCTACTTCTTGCTCGGAGACGGAAGTCCTGTCCTGAACTCCACCACGTCGCCGTCGACCATGACGTAGTCCTTGCCCTCCATGCGCACCTTGCCGGCGGCCTTGGCCGCGGCCATCGAGCCGGCGGCGTCGAGGTCGTCGAACGAGACGATCTCGGCCTTGATGAAGCCCTTCTCGAAGTCGGTGTGGATGACGCCGGCGGCCTTGGGGGCGGTGTCGCCCTTGCGGATGGTCCAGGCGCGCGACTCCTTGGGGCCGGCGGTGAGGTAGGTCTGCAGCCCGAGGGTGTGGAAGCCTGCGCGAGCGAGCGCGTTCAGGCCGGGCTCGGTCTGGCCGATCGACTCGAGCAGCTCCATGGCGTCGTCCTCGTCGAGCTCCTGCAGCTCGGCCTCGACCTTGGCGTCGAGGAACACGGCGTCGGCGGGCGCGACGGCGGCGCTGAGCTCGGCCTTGCGCTCGTCGCTCGTCAGCACCGACTCGTCGGCGTTGAAGACGTAGAGGAACGGCTTGGCGGTCATGAGGTGCAGATCGCGCAGGAGGCCGCGGTCGATCTCGTCCTGGGCCTTGAACAGGGTGCGCCCGTCCTCGAGCACGGCCTGGGCCTTGCGGATCTCCTCGAGCTGCGCCACCAGCGACTTGTCCTTGCGGGCGTCCTTCTCGATCCGCGGCAGCGCCTTCTCGATGGTCTCCAGATCGGCGAGGATCAGCTCGGTGGCGATCACCTCGATGTCGGCCATCGGGTCGACCTTGCCGTCCACGTGGATGACGTCCGGGTCGTCGAAGACGCGCACGACCTGGCAGATGGCATCGGCCTCACGGATGTTGGCGAGGAACTTGTTGCCCATGCCCTCGCCGGTGCTGGCGCCCTTGACGATGCCCGCGATGTCGACGAACGACACGACGGCGGGCAGGATCCGCTCGGAGCCGAAGATCTCGGCGAGTCGGTTGAGGCGGGGATCGGGCAGGTCGACCACGCCGACGTTGGGCTCGATGGTGGCGAACGGATAGTTCGCCGCGAGGACGTCGTTGTTCGTCAGGGCGTTGAACAGGGTCGACTTACCGACGTTGGGCAGTCCGACGATTCCGAGGGTGAGGCTCACGAGGCCACAGTCTACGGACCGCGGCCTGCGGCCCTCCCCCGCGGCCGTCGGGCCGTCACAGGGAGCGCACCGACGCGGCCTCTGACAAGATGACTCCCATGAGCGACGAGCCGAAGCCGCATCCCCCCGTCGAGGATCAGGAACAGCACGTCGACCGGTCCGTACTCATCGGCCTGGGTGGGCGATGGGTCACCGACTGGGCCCTGCGCCTGGCCATCCTGCTGGTCGCGGGATGGCTCATCTCGCGGATCGGCGGCGCGCTGTGGGTGGGGATCCTGCCGATCCTGTTGGCGCTGATCATCTCCACCGTCCTGTGGCCCGTGACGGGCTGGATGGTGCGGCACAAGGTGCCCAAAAGCCTGGCCGCCATGCTGTCGATCATCGGCTCCCTGGGGCTGCTGACCGGCGTCATCGCACTGATCGCCCCGTCGATCGTGGAGCAGAGCGTGCAGCTCGCCGACCAGACGTCCGAGGCGATCACCGAGGTCCAGGACTGGCTGCGGGGGCCGCCGCTCAACATCCGTGACGAGCAGCTGGACGGCCTGCTGGACCAGCTCAGCTCGACGCTGCAGGACCGGGGCGACCAGATCGCGTCCGGCGTGTTCACCGGAGTCAGCGCGGTGGGATCGTTCGTCGTCACCCTGGTCCTGGTGTTGATGCTCACGTTCTTCTTCATCAAGGACGGGCCGCGGTTCCTGCCGTTCGTGCGTCGCAACACCGGCCGCACCGCCGGCCGCCACCTCACCGAGGTCCTCACCCGGGCGTGGAACACACTGGGCGGCTACATCCGCGCCCAGGCGATCGTCTCGTTCGTCGACGCCGTGCTCATCGGCCTCGCGCTCGTGATCCTGGGCGTACCGCTGGCGTGGGCGTTGGCGGTCATCACCTTCATCGCGGGCTTCATCCCCATCGTCGGTGCGTTCACCGCCGGAGCGCTCGCCGTGCTCATCGCGCTGGTGGCCAACGGGTTCACCACCGCGATCATCGTCCTGGTGGTCATCATCGCCGTACAGCAGCTCGAGGGCAACGTCCTCCAGCCGATCCTGCAGTCGCGCGCCATGAACCTGCATCCGGGCGTCATCCTCCTGGGTGTGGCCGCGGGCAGCACGCTCTTCGGCATCATAGGCGCGTTCCTCGCCGTGCCGATCCTCGCTGTGGCCGCGGTGGTCATCCGGTACATCAACGAGCAGATCGATCTGCGCACCGGAGACGTCACCGCCTCCGATCTGGCCTCTGCCACCGACGAGGGCCGCCTGACGGCCTGGCTCGGGGAGATGTCCAGCTCGCGGTTCGCTCCGCTCCGTAAGAGCAGCACCGCGATCATGGCCGGGATGATCGACGAACGGCCGGATATCGCCCCGCCGGGCTCGGGCTCGTCCGGAGCGCGCACGGCGGCCGCCGCCGCGTCGGCACCGGGTGGTGCGGGGGTCGCCGTGACGGGTGACGACGACGAGGTGGGCGGCGACGCCGGCCTCGCCGCTCCGCCGTTATCGGATCAGCTCCCGCCCGAACCCGGCATCACCGACCCCAAGGCGGTCACCGGCACGCGGCCCTCCCCGCAGGAGGAGGAGGAGGCGGCCAAGCCCAACCCGCTGCGTCGTTTCGGTCGTTTCCTCGCCCGTCGGCTGGGCGGTTAGAGTCATCTCCCGTGAGTAGACGCAGGAGTGGCCGGGTGCCCGCGGACGAGAGGTCCGTGGTCTCCTCGATGCGCGGCCTGCCCGCCTGGACCGCGGTCCTGCTGGCGGTGGCCATCACGCTGACCGGCGTGGCCATCGACTCGGTCTCGGGCGAGCTCGGCGCCGGGTTCACCGTCGCGTTCGTCCTCGGGTGCGTGGTGTCGGTGCTCGCGGTCTCGCGGCGCTCGCTGTTCGTCGCCGGGGTCCAGCCGCCGATCATCATGACGCTGCTGGTGCCGCTGGTCTACGTCATCTCCGGGGCGGGCTCGGGCACGGACGTGTTCTCGCGGACGCAGATCGTCTCGGTCGCCCTGCCGTTGGCGACCCGGTTCCCCCTGATGGTCGCCACGACCGTCGTCGTCATCGCGATAGCCCTGATCCGGGCGCTCGTGCTGGAGCCGCGGCCCGCGCGGCCGGCTGCCCCCTACATCCAGCGCGCCGCCCCGGCACACGCCCGCCGCTGAGGCGGGGCGTACCGGGGCGGTGAGTGCCCTCCGGCCCGCGTGGAGCGGGCGGTCGGGTCAGGCCTTCTGCGGCATCCGCAGCTCGCGGGGCAGGGCGAAGGTGATGGTCTCCTGCGCGGTCTTGACGGTCGACACGTCGCTGTACCCGTGCTCGCCGAGGAGCTCGAGCACCCCGCGGACGAGGATCTCCGGAACGGACGCGCCGGACGTCACCCCCACGGTGGTGACCCCCTCGAGCCACGCCAGGTCGATCTCGTCGGCGTAGTCCACCAGATGGGCGGCATCCGCGCCGGCCTGGAGGGCCACCTCGACCAACCGCACGGAGTTCGAGGAATTCCGCGAACCCACCACGATCACCAGATCGCACTGGGGCGCCATCGCCTTGACCGCGCTCTGACGGTTCTGCGTGGCGTAGCAGATGTCGTCGGACGGCGGGTCGATGAGCGTGGGGTACTTCTCCTTGAGGCGGCGGACCGTCTCCATGGTCTCGTCCACGCTCAACGTGGTCTGGGACAGCCAGATGAGCTTCTCCGTGTCCGTCGGCACCTCGAGGGAGTCGACGGCGTCCGGTCCGTCGACCAGGGTCACCACGTCGGGTGCCTCGCCGGCGGTGCCCTCGACCTCCTCGTGGCCCTCGTGGCCGACCAGAAGGATCTGGTAGCCCTCACGGGCGAAGCGCTTGACCTCGGTGTGCACCTTGGTCACGAGCGGGCAGGTGGCGTCGAAGGTGGTGAGCTCCAGCTGCTTGGCGCTCTCCCGGACCGCGGGCGAGACCCCGTGGGCGGAGAACACGAGATTCGCGCCCTGGGGCACCTCGTCGGTCTCGTCGACGAAGATCACCCCACGCTTGGTGAAGGACTCCACCACGTACTTGTTGTGGACGATCTCCTTGCGCATGTACAGCGGCGCCCCGTGCTTCTCCAGGGCTTTCTCGACCGTCTCGACGGCTCGGTCGACGCCGGCACAGTAGCCGCGCGGTTCCGCGAGTAGTACCCGCTTGGTTGCCGGTTCGGCGATCATGTCGGTCTGCTCGGTCATGTCACCAGGGTACGGTTCATACTGGATTTCGACCATTACGCCTCCCGCACGCCCCCCGGCAGAGAGGTCCGCATGCTCCGACCACTGTTCCTGACCCGTGCCTCGATCGGTCTGGCCGCCACCGCGGCCGAGCGCGTCGTGGCCCTGCCCGGCCGCGCGATCGAGGCGGTGTCCACGCTGCCCGGCGTGCCCGTGCGGGTCGCCGGCGGCCTGGTGCAGTCGTACCTGCACGCGGGGCAGACCCTCACCGACCTGGCCGTCAAGGGCGACAGGGTGCTCGCCTCGGTCTTCCCCGCCCGGTCGGATCAGCCGGAGTGGGCGACGTTCGACGAGGACCAGACCGAGGAGGTCCTCGACGTGTCCTACCGGGTGTACGGTTCGTCGCGGGCGCCCCGCGGCGGCGGTGACGACGATGACGATCCGGACGTGCCGACGGGCCGCGTCACCCCCCGCGACGCGTGAGCGCCTCCTCTCCCGGCACCCCGAGCAGCCCTGAGTCACCGTGGCCGGTCCGGGTCGTCTCGGACCAGATCGCCGCGTGGATCCACCGCCTGGGCGCGGTGTGGGTCGAGGGTCAGATCACCCAGTTGAGTCTGCGCCCGGGCACCCGCACGGCCTTCCTCACGTTGCGTGACCCGTCCGTTGACAATTCGCTGACGCTGACGTGCCCGCCCCGGCTCATCTCCGAGTCACCCGTCCCGGTCACGGAGGGCAGCCGGGTCGTGGTCCGCGGGACGCCGCGCTTCTACACGGGCCGCGGCTCGTTCTCGCTGCAGGTCTCGGAGATCCGCCCGGTCGGCGTGGGCGAACTGCTGGCGCGCATCGAGCGGCTCAAGCAGGCCCTGGCCGCGGAGGGCCTGTTCGATCCCCGCCTCAAGCGACCGCTGCCGTTCCTGCCGACGTGCGTCGGTCTGATCACGGGCCGGGCGAGCGCCGCCGAGCGCGACGTGGTCGAGGTCGCCCGTGGCCGCTGGCCGGACGTGCGTTTCGCCGTGCGGAACACGGCCGTGCAGGGCGTGTCGGCCGTGCCCCAGATCCTCGACGCGCTGGCCGAGCTGGACGCGGACCCCGTCGTCGACGTCATCATCCTCGCCCGCGGCGGCGGCTCCGTCGAGGACCTCCTCCCCTTCTCCGACGAGGCGTTGATCCGCGCGATCTCGCGGTGCCGCACGCCGGTCGTCTCGGCGATCGGGCACGAGCCCGACTCCCCGCTGTCGGACCTCGTCGCCGACCTGCGTGCCGCCACGCCCACCGACGCCGCCAAGCGCGTCGTCCCCGACGTGGTCGAGGAGCGGCGCCGCATCGCCGAGGCGCGCGCCCGCACCGCCCGGGCCCT
>NZ_KV823951.1:0-505 GCF_001815995.1 Dietzia sp. HMSC21D01
GAACAGTGAGAGGACGATGATGTCGTCGATGTTGGTGGCGATGAACAGGCCGATCGCCTGCAAGGCCGAGGTTAGGATCACGCGCCCGACCCCGTGTCGCAACAACCCGGTGCTGAGCAGGCTGGGTCCAGGCAGGAGGCGTTCTCGTTGACGGCGAGGGTGACCTCGACCAGGGAGGCTAGTGACTGCGCCAGGTGCGGATCTGCGATCTCATAGCGGGTCTGGCGGCCTTCGGGCACGGCGACCGCGATCCCGCAGTCGCGAAGGCACGCCAGATGGTTCGACACGTTCGAACGCGTCAGTTCTAAGTCCCGGGCCAGCTCCGCCGGATAGGCCGGCCGCTCCAGCAACGTCAGCAGTATCCGGGACCGCGTCGGATCGGCCATCGCCCGCCCCAACCGATTCATCACATCCACACGAGAAGCAACAGTCAGCATATGTTGAACTATACAGTGGTCGCTGAACTGTCGAGAAGGCGCCTTAAGAACCTAAAGGTTTTCAAGAC
>NZ_KV823952.1:0-3728 GCF_001815995.1 Dietzia sp. HMSC21D01
CGGCCCCGGCCGCCGGCGCGCCGGCGGGTCAGGGGCGGAACGCGTCCGTGGCCTCGAGCAGGTGGTGGGTGGTGCCCGGCTCGGCCATCGCGTGCCCCGCGTCCGGCACGATGTGCAGCTCGGAACCCGGCCACGCCGCGTGCAGCTCCCACGCGTTGGCCACCGGGCACACCACGTCGTATCGCCCGTGGACGATCACGCCGGGGAGGTGGGCGATGCGGTCCATCCGGTCGAGGATCGCCCGACCGGTCAGGAACGCGTCGTTGACGAAGTAATGGTTCTCGATGCGCGCGAACGCCAGCGCGAACCGGTCCGGATCCCCGCCCTTGCCGACCGTGCGGGGCAGCAGGGTGGACGTGGACGTCTCCCACGTCGTCCACGCCCGGGCCGCCTCCAGCTCGAGCAGCGGATCGCCGCAGTGCAGGAGACGGTGGTAGGCGGCGACGTGGTCGTAGCCGGGCTCGTGGACGGCCTCGGCGCCGTCGGCGGCGACGAGCGGCGCGAGGTAGCCCTCCCACACATCGGGGAACAGGTGCGCGGCGCCGCCTCGGTAGAACCAGTCGATCTCGCCCGGGCGGCACAGGAAGATCCCGCGCAGGACCAGGCCGCGGACCCGGTCGGGCTGCTCCTGGGCGTACGCGAGCGCGAGGGTCGAGCCCCACGAGCCGCCGAACACCAGCCAGCGGTCGACCCCCAGCGCCTCACGCAGCCGCTCGAGGTCGGCCACCAGGTGCCACGTCGTGTTGACGGACAGGTCCGCGCCGTCGGCCACGTGCGGCGTGCTGCGCCCGCACCCACGCTGGTCCACCAGGATGATTCGGTAGACGGCCGGATCGAACATGCGGCGGTGCGCGGGGTCGGTGCCCCCGCCCGGCCCTCCGTGGACGAAGAGCACGGGTGCGCCGTCCGGGTTGCCGGAGCACTCCCAGTACAGACGCTGTCCGTCGCCCACGTCGAGCATGCCCGTCTCGTACGGGTCGATCTCCGGGTACGGGGCGCGGCGCGTGCCGTCCCGGTCGGTGCCGATCGCGGGGGCTCCCACGGTCAGAAGGAGTGCTCGGCGCCGGGGAAGGCCCGCGAACGGACCTCCGTGCCGTACTCGCGGGCGGCCTCCCGCAGCGTGTCGGCCAGTTCGGCGTAGCGCTTGACGAACTTGGCGGTCCGCCCGGTGCTGTGGCCGGCCATGTCCTGCCAGACGAGGACCTGGGCGTCGCAGCCGTTTCCGGCGCCGATCCCCACGGTGGGGATCTCCAGCTCCGCGGTGACCTCACGGGCCAGGTCGGCGGGCACCATCTCCATGACCACGGAGAAGGCGCCGGCCTCCTGGACGGCGCGGGCGTCGGCGCGCAGCTGCTCGGCGGCGTCCCCGCGGCCCTGGACGCGGAACCCGCCGAGCCCGTTGACGGACTGCGGGGTGAAGCCGACGTGGGCCATCACGGGGATGCCGGCGTCGACGATCGCGCGGATCTGCGGCGCCATCCGCACGCCGCCCTCGAGCTTGACCGCCTGGGCACCGCCCTCCTTGAGCATGCGGGTCGCCGCGGCCACGGCCTGGGTGGGCGAGGCCTCGTAGCTGCCGAACACCAGGTCCGCCACGACCAGCGCCTTGGGCGCGCCCCGGGTGACGGCACGGACGAGCGGGATCATCTCGTCCTCGGTCACCGGGACGGTCGTGTCGTAGCCGTAGACCACGTTGGCCGCGGAGTCACCCACCAGCAGGACGGGGATCCCCGCCTCCTGGAACAGGCGCGCGGAGACGAAGTCATAGGCGGTGAGCATCGGCCACGGCTCGCCGGCGGCCTTGAGTTCGGCGAGGTGGTGCAGGCGCGTGACCCGCGTCAGGCCCTCCTGCCCGTCGGTGCCGGGCGGCGTCTGCCGGGGGGCGGCGCCGGAGCCGTAGACCGGGGTGTCGGGGGTGTCGCTCATGAGGTGTGTGGCCTTCCTTCGGTGCCTCGAGGCCGGCCGGGGCCGGTCCCCGGGTGGGACAGGGGGGGGGCGGTGACGTCTCGCGCGGCGGCCGCCGCGCGGTGTCGCGGTCGAGTCTGCCACGAGCCGTCACCAGGGGTCGGCCCGCGTCGGACCGAGGGGATGACTCACGCTCGTCACACGGCAGGCAGTAGGTTGGAGGCATGAACCGCCAGCAGGAGTACGTTCTCAGGACCCTCGAGGAACGCGACATCCGGTTCGTCCGGCTCTGGTTCACGGACGTGCTCGGCACCCTGAAGTCCGTGGCCGTGGCGCCGGCCGAGCTCGAGGGGGCGTTCGGCGAGGGCATCGGCTTCGACGGCTCCGCGATCGAGGGGTTCTCCCGCGTGTCCGAGGCGGACACGGTCGCCAAGCCCGACCCGTCGACGTTCCAGGTCCTGCCGTGGGCGCACGCCGACGGCGGCCAGCACTCGGCGCGCATCTTCTGCGACATCTACAACCCGGACGGCAGCCCGAGCTGGGCCGACCCGCGCCACGTGCTGCGGCGCCAGCTCAACAAGGCCGCCGACCTCGGCTTCTCCTGCTACGTGCATCCGGAGATCGAGTTCTTCCTGTTCAAGGACCTCGACACGAACGGTGCGGAGCCGGTGCCCACGGACAACGGCGGCTACTTCGACCAGGCCGTGCACGACACCGCCCCGCACTTCCGGCGCCACGCCATCGAGGCGCTCGAGGCCATGGGCATCTCGGTGGAGTTCTCCCACCACGAGGGCGCGCCGGGGCAGCAGGAGATCGACCTGCGCTACGCCGACGCCCTGAGCATGGCGGACAACATCATGACGTTCCGCTACATCGTCAAGGAGGTGGCCATGAACAACGGGGTGTGGGCGTCGTTCATGCCCAAGCCCCTGCGCGATCACCCCGGCTCGGCCATGCACACCCACATGAGCCTGTTCGAGGGCGACTCCAACGCGTTCCACGACCCGGACGACGAGTACCAGCTGTCGGGTACCGCCAAGTCGTTCGTCGCCGGCATCCTCACGCACGCGCCCGAGTTCTCGGCCGTGACCAACCAGTGGGTCAACTCCTACAAGCGACTCATCGGTGGCGGCGAGGCGCCCACGGCGGCCACGTGGGGCCGCGCCAACCGTTCGGCACTGGTGCGGGTGCCCATGTACACGCCCAACAAGGCGTCCTCCCGCCGCATCGAGGTCCGCAGCCCGGACTCGGCGTGCAACCCGTACCTGGCGTTCGCGGTGATGTTCGCCGCCGGCATCAAGGGCGTCCAGGAGGGCTACGAACTGCCGCCGGAGTCCGAGGACGACGTGTGGACCATGAGCCGCCGTGAGCGCCGCGCGATGGGCTACACCGACCTGCCGGGCAGCCTCGAGCAGGCGCTGGACGCGATGGAGGAGTCGGAGCTGGTCGCCGAGGCGCTCGGCGAGCACGTCTTCGAGTTCTTCCTGCGGAACAAGCGCCGTGAGTGGCGCGAGTACCGGACCGACGTGACCCCGTACGAACTGCGCAACTACCTCAACCTGTGACCGGCGGCGGCATCGTGAGCAGGGACTCGTCCCGCCCGAGGTTGCCGAGCCCCGGGCGGCTCGGCCTGCTCGACGACCGTGCCGCCGACTGGCTCGACTATCTGGGGTGGAACGACGACGACGCGGTGCCGGTGCTGTGGGCGCTGTCCCGGGCCCCGGACCCCGATCTGGCGCTGGGTGCGCTCGTGCGGTTGCGCGAGTCGCTCGTCGCCGCGGGCGACGGTGCCGCGGGCGACGGCGCGGCCGCGGGCGACGGTT
>NZ_KV823953.1:0-9810 GCF_001815995.1 Dietzia sp. HMSC21D01
CCCGGCCGAGGCACCGGCGGCCGCCGAGGTGGCCGTGGGCGTGACCGACCGGGCCGGCGTCCTGTCGTCCGGCGACCAGGACCTGCTGCGCGCCGAGACCGCACGCATTGCGTTCCCGCCGCAGGTCGAGCGCGTCGAGTACCTGGTCTTCGACGACGACGGCGACAACCTCAACGACACCGTCGAGCGCTTCGCCCAGTCCGAGCGGCCCGACCTCGTCGCGCAGGACAAAGAGAAGTGGGCGCCGGGCACACTGATCGTGGCCAATGACGCCGAATCGCGGAAGGTCGGCATCTACTGCGGCGACGACGTCTGCGGCGCCCTCGACATCTTCGAGGGCCCGCATCTCGACGGTGCGCTGGAGGCGATGAAGGACCCGATGCGACGCGAGAACCACGCTGCGGGGCTGCTCGCGGGGGCGCGGGCGGCAGCGGATCCCACGGTGCTCGCGCCGGAGCCGGAGGGCATGCCGGCCTGGCTTCCGTGGGCGCTGGGCGGCGCGGGCGTCGTGGGCGCGGGCGCGATCGGTGCGGGCGTGGCGGCGAGCCGGAAGAAGAAGGCGACGACGGCGAGGGAGCGTTACGACCGGGTCTCCCGCGAATACGGGCGGGTCGCGCAGGAGCTCACCGGGTTGGACGTCCGCGCCAACTCGCTCACCTCCCCACTGGCCGACGACGAGCTGAGGTCCCAGTGGGCGGACGTCCGGGACCGGTTCCTCTCGCTGGACACGGTGATGGGCCGGATCGGGGACCTGCGGCCCGACTCGACCGACGCCGAGTTCCGGGCCAAGGCCACCGACATCGAGCTCGCGCACACCACGGTCGACCAGATGGAGATCGCGGAGAAGAACATCGACCAGCTGTTCCGGATGGAGCAGGGCGACCCCGACGTGCGCCGCCGCCAGCTCGGCGAGCTGCACGAGGACATGGTCGCTGCCGCGTTGGGGACGAAGGACGCGAGGTTGGCCGCGGAGGCCCGGGCGCTGGACGCGCGGGCGGACGAACTCGCCCGTGACACGCAGGCACCCGGCTTCATGGACCGGTACGCGCGGCTGGTGGTGGACTACCGGCTCGTCGTGGAGGCGATCCGGGAGCGGGAGATGTCGGACGTCAAGACGGCCGATGACGCGGGCGACCGGCACGCGCCCCGGCTGTACGACCGTGACTGGCGCGCCGGCTACGGCTACAACGGCTTCGTCCCGTATTACGTCGTGTCGAGCTGGCACGCCCGGGACGTGCAGGCGGCGCAGTCGGCGAGCTCGACCACCACGAGCTACTCCAACGCGTCGTTCTCGGGCGGCGGCGGGTCGAGCGGGTACTGACCCGCCGCCTCGCCGCGTCAGCCCTCGACGATCTCCACCGACTCGATGGTGTGCGTGGTCTGGGGCCGACCCTGCGGGCTGCCGTCGGACTCGATCGCGGTGACCGCCTCCATGCCCTCGGTGACGGTGCCGAAGAGGCTGTAGTCCGGCGGCAGAGAGACGCCGGAGTCGCCGGTGACGATGAAGAACTGCGAACCGTTGGTGTCCGGCCCGGCGTTGGCCATGGCTACCGACCCGATCTCGTACTCGCCGCTCGCGGGCAGCTCGTCGTCGAACTCGTAACCCGGGCCGCCGCTGCCGGTGCCCTGCGGGTCGCCGCCCTGGATCATGAAGCCGGGGATCACGCGGTGGAAGGTGATGCCATCGTAGTAGTTGTGGCGGGCCAGGAAGACGAAGTTGTTGACCGTCTCCGGGGCCTTCTCCTCGAGCAGGTCCACGGTGACGGTCCCGGCGTCGGTGGTGATGACGGCCGAGTAGTCGACCCCCGGGGTCAGGCACATCGGCGGGGCCGAGTCGAAGGAGGTCGTGCGCTCGTCGGTGCCCTCGGCGGGCGGGCACTCGACGTCGCCGCCCGACTCGCGGCCTTCGTTCTGGGTCGCGCTGGTCGTCCCACCGGTGGCCTGTTCGTCGGAGGACGCGTCGTCGGACCCGCAGCCGGCCAGCGCCAGGGGCGTGGCGAGGGCGAGCGCTCCGAGGGCGGTGCGGACGGTCGGGCGGCGACGTGGCGAAGCGGTGAGGTGCATGGGACGAGACTAGGTGGTGAGCCCGTCCGGGTGGGCGCCCGCATAGGCGCCGGGGTGGTCGCCCGCACGCGCGCGGGTGGGCCCCGCGCGTGGTGGGCGGGGTGCGTCGGCCCCGACGGGTACGATCGACCCGGCTTTCGTCCCACGGCCGCGCCTCCCCGGCGGCGGCGCAGCGGGCGCGGAGGTGCGACAGGGCACAGCAATGTGGACGAGGGCGGCCCCGGCCGTCGGGACGGGGACACGCACACATGGAACATCACGGCCACCACGAGTTGGTCGACGAGGTCGAGCGATCGGTCGCCGCGCTCGCCGATCCACGTGGCCGGGAATGCCTCCAGCGGATCATCCTGCCGCGGGCCGGCGAGCCGCTCGACGTGCGCGCGCTCTACCTCGACGAGGCCCCCACCAACTCCCGCCGCGCCCACTCGTCCACCCGGACGTCGCTCGGCATCGGCGCCGACTCCGAGGTCTCCTTCGCCACCTACTTCAACGCGTTCGCCGCGGCCTACTGGCGCCGGTGGACGGTCCTGGACGAGGTCGTCCTGCGGCTGACCGTCCGGGGCGCCGGCCGCGTCGACCTGTACCGCTCGAAGATCGACGGCTCCCGGATCGCGATCACCGGCGACGTCGTCGGCGAGCCGGGTCAGGCCGGGCAGGTCACCACGGTCGAGTTCGTGTGCGACCTCGGTCCGTTCGAGGACGGCGGCTGGATCTGGTTCGACCTCACCTCCGACACGGACGTCGAGCTGCTCTCGGGCGGCTGGTACTCCGCCGTCGACGCCCCGGCCACGCGCCCCGACGCCGGCCCGGACGGCCGACCCGACCCGGCCGTGCAGGTGCCCAACGACCGCCGCGTGACCGTCGGGATTCCCACGTTCAACCGGCCCGGTGACGCGGTGGCCGCGCTGCGCGCGCTGACGTCCGACCCCGAGGTCGACGCGGTGATCGACGCGGTCCTCATGCCGGACCAGGGCGACAGGAAGGTCCGCGACGAGCCCGGCTTCGCGGATGCGGCGGAGTTCCTCGGCGACCGGCTGCACATCTTCGACCAGCCGAACCTCGGCGGGTCGGGCGGCTACAGCCGCATCATGTACGAGGCGCGCAGGCTGACGGACTCGCCGTACATCCTGTATATGGACGACGACATCGAGATCGAACCCGACTCGATCCTGCGGGCGCTGGCGTTCGGGCGTTTCGCCACCGTCCCGATGCTGGTCGGCGGGCAGATGCTCAACCTGCAGGAGCGCAGCCACCTGCACACGATGGGCGAGGTGGTGGGCGCTCACGACTTCATGTGGACCGCCGCCCCGCACGCGGACTACGACTACGACTTCTCCACGTACCAGCTCACGGACCGCGACAACCCCAAGCCGCTGCACCGCCGCATCGACGTGGACTACAACGGCTGGTGGATGTGCCTCATCCCGCGCGTCGTGGCAGAGAAGATCGGCCAACCGCTGCCGCTGTTCATCAAGTGGGACGACGCGGAGTACGGCCTGCGCGCGCGACGCGCCGGCCACCCGACGGTCACCATGCCCGGTGTGGCGATCTGGCACATGGCGTGGTCGGACAAGGACGACGCGATCGACTGGCAGGCCTACTTCCACCTGCGTAACCGCCTCGTGGTGGCCTCGCTCTACCACGACGGCGACCACAAGGGGATCATGCAGTCCAGCCTCAAGGCGCTGGTCAAGCACCTGGTCTGCCTCGAGTACTCGACGGTGGCCATCCAGATCGAGGCGATCCGCGACTTCCTCCGCGGCCCCGAGGCCCTGTACGAGTTGTTGCCCACCGCGCTGCCCAAGGTGCGGGCCATGCGCGCGGAGTTCCCGGACGCCGTGGTCATCCCGTCGGCCGTCGACCTGCCCGCGCCGTCGGGCGGCCCGGCCGGGATCCACTCCGAGCCCCGCGGCCCGGTCCGCAAGGCCGTCGCGCTGGCCAGGGGTCTCGCGCACACCCTGAGCAAGGACGACAAGCGTCACCACGAGGTGCCGCAGGCGAACTTCCCGCCGATCGAGGCGCGCTGGTACTCGCTCAGCCGGGTCGACGGCGCCACGGTCACCACCGCCGACGGCCGCGGGGTGGTCTACCGCAAGCGCGACCGCGAGCTGGCCGCCGCGCTGTTCAAGGAGTCGGCGGCGCTGCACCGCGAGCTGTACCGGCGGTTCCCCGAGATGCGGCGCCGCTACCGCGAGGCCCACACCGAACTCGTGACCAAGGAGGCCTGGAGCCGTGTCTTCGATGCCTGATCCCGTGGGTTCGGTCGAGATCCCCGTACCCACCGGCGAGGTCCGGCTCCTGGCTGGGGTGCAGAAGCGCCTGCTCGCGGTGCCCGGGTCGCGTCAGGCGGCCGTGACGCTGTCGCACGTCGGCGAGCACGCCCTCGGTTGGATGGCGATCGCGGCGGCCGGGATGGCCGTCGATCCCGCCCGCCGGGGTCGCTGGGCGATGGTGGGCGTCGGCAGCTTCGGCGCCCACGCCACGTCCGTCGTCGTCAAGCGCGTCGTGCGTCGGCGCCGGCCGGACCACCCGTCCGTCGCCGTGGGGGTGGGCACCCCCTCCAAACTGAGCTTCCCCTCGTCCCACGCCACCTCGACGACCGCGTTCGCCCTGCTCGCGGGGGCGGTGACCGGGGTGCCCGTCGCGCCGGCGCTCGTGCCGGTGATGCTGGCGTCCAGGTTGGTGCTCGGAGTCCATTACCCTTCGGATGTGGTCGCCGGTGCCGCCGTCGGTGCGGGCTGTGCCGCCCTCACCCGCGCGGTCTGGCCCTCGGACGCGGTCCAGCAGGTCCTGCCCGGGGCACTGCGCGACGGCGCGGCGGGCCCGCGCGCCACCCAGATTCCCGAGGAGAAGCGATGACCGATCAGACCGGAGTGCCGGCCGCCCGGGGCGGGACGGAACACCATCTCCTGGGCGCCGAACCGCACACGGCCAACGAGATCGACGACATCGAGGAGGCCGCCGAGGAGTCCGGGGGCGCGCCCCCGAAGAACCTGCTCGACGGGATGGTCAAGGCCCTCCGGCCGCGGCAGTGGGTCAAGAACGTCCTCGTCATCGCGGCGCCCGCCGCGGCGGGGTCGCAGACGCTCACCGACGGCAGCGTCCTGTTCTCGGTCTTCATCGCGTTCGTGGCGTTCTGCATGGCCGCCTCGAGCGTGTACCTCATCAACGACGCGATGGACGTCGAGGCCGACCGCGCCCACCCGACCAAGCGTTTCCGGCCCATCGCGGCCGGCGTGCTGCCCGTCGGCCTCGCCTACGCGATGGCGGTGGTGCTCATCGTCGCCGCGCTCGTCATCTCCGTGCTGTTCGCGCACCCGGCCCTGGCGATCGTCGTGGCCGTGTACATCGTGCTGCAGCTCATGTACTGCTTCGGGCTCAAGCACCAGCCGGTGCTCGACATCGCGTTCGTCTCGTCCGGCTTCCTGCTGCGCGCGGTCGCCGGCGGTGCGGCCGCCGAGGTCGAGATCTCGCAGTGGTTCCTGCTCGTCATGGCGTTCGGTTCGCTGTTCATGGCGGCGGGCAAGCGGTACGCGGAGCTGAGCCTGCACCTGAAGACGGGCGCGAAGATCCGCAAGGCGCTGGAGAGCTACACCCCCACCTACCTGCGGTTCGTGTGGACGCTCTCGGCCACCGTGCTCGTGCTCTGCTACGCCCTGTGGGCGTACGACCGGGGCTCGGACCCCAGCCAGCCGGCCGGCGCGGCGATCTGGCTTCAGATCTCGATCGTGCCGTTCACCATCGCGGTCCTGCGCTACGCGGTCGACGTCGACGCCGCGCAGGCGGGCGAGCCCGAGGACATCGCGCTGGGCGACCGGGTCCTGCAGGTCCTCGCCGCGCTGTGG
Organism: Dietzia sp. HMSC21D01; assembly: GCF_001815995.1. NCBI lineage: Bacteria > Bacillati > Actinomycetota > Actinomycetes > Mycobacteriales > Dietziaceae > Dietzia > Dietzia sp. HMSC21D01. Next base: position 5,910 of record NZ_KV823953.1, read on the forward strand.
GTCCTGACCGTGGTGATCGGGGTCTACATCGTCCCGTCGCTGGCGTGATCCCGGCGGACGCACGATGTCGGAGGTGACGGCGGAGAGCCGTGGCGGTCGCCGAGTCTCGGCGCGCGACGTGGTCGGACGCGGTCGGGGCGACGCGGTTTTCTGGTCCGGGCTCGCCGTGGTGGTGGCGATCTTCTTCGCCGGCGCATGGCAGCGGCGGTGGATCGCCGACGACGGTCTCATCGTGCTGCGGACGGTCCGCAACCTCGTGGCCGGCAACGGCCCGGTGTTCAACGCGGGGGAGCGGGTCGAGTCCAACACCTCCACGTTGTGGACCTATCTCATCTACGGCACCCATGAGGTCGTCGGCTACCGCCTCGAGCTGGTCTCGCTGGGCCTGGCGCTCACGCTGAGCATGCTGGCGGTGGCGTGCGCGATGCTGGGCGCCCGCGTCATGTACCGCGGGACCCGACGCGCCCCGGCGGGCGGGCCGATGCTGCTCCTGCCGTTCGGCGTCCTCGTCTATGTCATGCTGCCGCCGGCCCGCGACTTCGCCAGTTCCGGACTCGAGACCGGGCTGGTGATCTGCTGGATCGGCGTCATGTGGCTGGGCCTGCAGCTCTGGGCCCGGTCCCCGCATCGCGAGGGCCGCTTCGGCCTGCCCGCGCCGGGGACGGCGGCGATCGCGTTCATCGCCGGCCTCGGGCCCCTCGTGCGGCCCGAGATGGCGCTGGCGGCGGCGGTGTTCCTCGCGATGATGGCGGCGTCCCGCCAGTCGTGGCGGCACCTGGGTTGGCTCGTGGTCATCGCGGGCACGGTGCCGGTCGTCTACCAGCTCTGGCGGATGTCCTACTACGCGCTGCCGTACCCGCTCACGGCCGTGGCCAAGGACGCCGGCGGGGCGAAGTGGGACAAGGGCGCCGAGTACCTGTGGGATCTGCTCGCGCCGTACGTGCTGCTGCTGCCGCTCGTCGCCGTCCTCGTCGCGGGCCTCGTGGCCCTGTGGGCCCGCACGGCCCCACGTCGCACGGCCGGTGCGTCGTCCGGACCTCCGCTACTCCGACTCGGGATCCGCTCCCTTCACAGGGGTAGCGAATCCGGTCCGGCGGTAGCGGATTCCGGGTCAGGAGAGGGTGACGACGACGAGGGCGGCCGGCTGCTCCGCCTGCGGGGGCGGGTCCGCTCCACCCCGGTCGTCACGGTCGCGTTCCTCGTCGTGGCCCTGGTGATGCTGCTGTACGTCACCCGCGTCGGCGGTGACTTCATGCACGGCCGCGTGCTGCTGCCGTCCCTGTTCCTGATTCTCCTGCCCGTCGCGGTGGTGCCCCTGCCCGTAGGGCCCGCCCGCGGGTCCGCGGACGCCTCCGTGCGGCGGGTGGCGGTACCCGTGACCGCGGCCGCGTGGCTCGTCGTCATCGGATGGGCGGTCACCGTCCAGGTCGTCGAGGACCCCTTCCGCGAGGAGCCGGAGTCCATCACGTCGGCCGGCATCGTCGACGAGCGGCAGTTCTACATCCAGCGCACGGGGCACAGACACCCGCTCCTCGCCGACGACTACCTCGACTTCCCGCGCATGCGCGCGCTCGTGCGCGACGTCTCCCGCAACGAGACGGGGGCGGTGTTCCTGCCGGTGCCGGGTTTTCAGGACCGCTGGGACGTCGTCGCCTACGACCACCCGATGCCCGGGTTGGCGCCGTTCGAACTGCCCGAGGACCCCGTCAAGACCGTCGTGTTCCTCAACCTGGGCATGACCAGCATGAACCTGCCCCTCGACGTGGGCGTGTACGACACGGTCGGCCTGGCCTCGCCGCTCGCCGCGCACACGGATCGGATGGAGGACGGGCGGATCGGGCACGACAAGTTCTTGCCGTACGACTGGGTGCTCGCGCAGAGGCAGGTGATCGAGAACCCGGTCAACTTCCCGCGGTGGATCGACGTCAACTGGGTCAACCAGGCCGAGGTGGCGCTCCAGTGTCCGGCGACGCAGGCGCTGATCGAGTCGTACTCCGCCCCGTTGACCCCCGAGCGGCGATGGTCCAACCTGGTGAACGCATTCTCATTCGCCGAGTACCGGATCAACAGAATCCCTGCTTACGAGGTGCAGAGGTGCGGCTTACCGATGCCTGAGGAGGTGGAGAAGTATCAGGGCACTCGGTAGGGTGGCGCTCGCTGTTGTCTCGAAACGGTAACAGTCAGGGGTCGAATCGGTCCCCGACCTGTAACACCTGTCCCAAAATGCGCGACAGTATCGATGACCTCGATGTCGCAGTTCCGGTCCTTCCCTGGTGGGGCCGGTCCGATGAACGTCACCGATGCCCTGCGGGCACCAGGAACGAACAAAGGAACCAACGAATGTCCCACTCCACCCTCCGGCGCCGGTTCGCCGCCGGGCTCACCGCTCTGGCGACGGCCGCAGGGCTCCTCGTCGGCGCCCCGGCACTGGCCGGCGCCCAGGCGACCGAGCAGGGTTCCTCTGCCAGTCTCGGGTCCGCCGGCTCGGCTGCCCCGCCGCCGGCCGCCCCCGCGTTCCGGCCCGCCGGCGGCAACGAGAACCCGGTCGGTTTCCGCCATTGGCTGCGGCCGGGCTGCGAGTGGGATCCCGTCGCGTCCTGGGTCCAGCTCTGCCACGTGTGGTCCCCGGCGATGAACCGGCACATCAAGGTGCAGGTCCAGCCCGCGCGCTTCGGCGGCAACGCCGGTCTCTATCTGCTCGACGGACTGCGGGCGCGTGACGACTGGAACGCGTGGACCCACGACGCCCAGGCGCAGCGCATCTTCCTGCAGGACAACATCACCCTGGTCATGCCCGTCGGCGGCCAGGTGTCCTTCTACTCCGACTGGCAGCGGCCCATCAACCTGGGCGGCAACCTGCTGGAGTACAAGTACGAGACGTTCCTGACCCGCGAGCTGCCGAACTACCTGGCGGACCACTTCGGCGTGCGGCGCGACAACAACGCGATCGCCGGTCTGTCGATGGGCGGCTCCGCCGCCGCGACGCTCGCGGCCAACCACCCGAACCAGTTCAAGCAGGTGTCGGTCTTCTCCGGCTACATGAACCCGACCGCCCCGGGCATGTACACCATGATCCCGCTGGCGATGTTCGACCAGTGCAAGTGCGACCCGTTCGCCATGTGGGGCCTGCCCGGCGCGCCGGCGTGGGGTCGCAACGACCCGCTGCTCAACGCCGACAAGCTGCGAGGCATCCCGATGTACGTCACCGCCGGCTCCGGGATCCCGGGCCAGTACGATCAGCCCTCGAGCCTGCAGGCCGTGTTCAACACGTTCAACGGCATCATCCTCGAGGGCCTGTCCCGCGGCTCGACCCTTGCGTTCCAGAACACGATGAACGCGGCCCCGAACAAGGCCGTCTTCGAGTACCGCACCACGGGCATCCACGGGTGGGGCTACTGGAACGACGACCTCATCGCGGCGCGCTCGGCGCAGATCCTGAACGTGATGGACGCCCACGCGTGGTGATCACACCGAGTTAGCCGACGAATCGGACTCCCATCAGCGAGTCCTCACCCGTCACACCGGGGCCCCGCGCGTAGATTCTGTGCGGGGCCCCGGTCGCATCTGACCACCGGGTTCGGCCGCGGGAGGGGAACCCGCGGGCGCGCCGCGGACCCGGGCCCCCTATACGGGTGACGCGGGCCGGGTGCGACGCGCGCCCACCAGACGATCCGGCGAGACGACGCGGCAAGAAAGAGAACAACACATGGCGACCCCCAGCGCACACGCGAGCCCCCGTTCCCGGTGGGCGTCCCTCCTCGCGGCTCCCCTCGTGGTGTCGGTGGTGGGGTCGGGCCTCGTCCTGCCGCCCGTCGCCGCGGCGCAGGAGACCCCGACCCGTCCGACCCCGGCGCAGAGCAGCCCCGCGCAGACCGCTCAGCCGCGGTCGACGACCGCCGCG
>NZ_KV823954.1:0-9773 GCF_001815995.1 Dietzia sp. HMSC21D01
GCCCGGCACCTCGGCCCGACCGCCCCGGCCGGACCGCGGATCCCCGCGCCGAAGAGCGGCCTCACGCCGGGACGCCCGCCCCGCAACACCGGCGAAGAAATGCTCGTCATGATCACCGGCGCCGCCGGCGGCACCGGTGTGGGCCGGATGCTGCTGGCCCCGCTCGCCGAAGTGCCGGGCGCCGCGGCGCTCGTCATCCCGCTCGCGCTGCTGTGCGGCGTGGCGCTGGGGTGGGTCACCGTGACCGTGCGCCGGACGCAGACGCTGCGCACCCACACCGTCGCCGCGGTGGGCGACAGGCTCGCGGCGCTGCGCGCGGAGACCGAACAGTCCCTCGGCTCGCGGATCCTCGCCGCCGAGGCCACGATCACCGACGGGTTCGCCCACGATCCCGGGCCCCGGGTCACCGACCTCGACCGGCGCATCCGCCGCAGGCGTTCCGAGCAGGCCGCCCGGTCCCACACCATCGCAGGGGGCACGTCGCCATGACCGATCCACTCGCCGGCCCGGACCCGTTCGACCACCACTACGCGCCCGACGTCTGCGGCCTGGAGGGCGCGCCGCTGGCCGAGCCGTCGTCGCTGGGGCTGCACGTCCCCGTCGGTGACGAGGTCCTCGACCTGGGCTCACCCGAGGCGGACCTCGACGGGGACGGCTTCATGGAGGCGGTCACGCGCGGCGATGACCGCGGCCTGACCGTGTACACGGACGTCGACGGCGACGGCACGGTCGACCACGTCTCGACCGTGCGCTTCGACGGCAGCTACGACTCGTGGCGGCTGGCCAACCCCGCCGAGGGAGTACCCTTCGGGGGCTTCACCAACGAGGCCGGCGACGATCCGGCCTCGCCGCCCCCGCCGCCGGCGCGATGGGAGCGCATCGACCACGGCCACATCTGAGGGATCCCTCACATTTGGGCGCGATCGGGGCTCGGACGCGGCGATCCGCACCGGTTGGCGATACCCTGTGACCAAGACCATGCACCACGCGCGAGGAGCAGTGATGACCACCACCACCATTCCCGGCCTCGAGGGTCAGGCACCAACCGATCACACCGAGATGCTCGCGTGGATCGCGGAGGTCGCCGAGCTCACCCAGCCGGACCGGGTCGTCTTCGCCGACGGCTCCGACGCGGAGTGGGATCGCCTCACCGCCGAGATGGTGGCGGCCGGCACCTTCGTCAAGCTGAACGAGGAGAAGAAGCCCAACTCGTTCCTGGCGCAGTCGGACCCCAAGGACGTCGCCCGCGTCGAGTCGCGCACGTTCATCTGCTCCGAGACCGCCGAGGGTGCCGGCCCGACGAACAACTGGCGCGACCCGGCCGAGATGCGCGCCCAGATGACCGACCTCTACCGGGGTTGCATGCGCGGCCGCACCATGTACGTGGTGCCCTACTGCATGGGCCCGCTGGACGCCGAGGACCCCAAGCTGGGCATCGAGCTCACCGACTCCGCGTACGTGGTCGTGTCCATGAAGATCATGACCCGCATGGGCTCCGCGGCGCTCGAGAAGATCGGTGCCGACGGCGCCTACGTCAAGGGCCTGCACTCGGTGGGCGCCCCGCTCGCCGAGGGGGAGAAGGACGTCCCCTGGCCGTGTAACGAGGAGAAGTACATCACCCACTTCCCGGAGACCCGGGAGATCTGGTCCTTCGGCTCCGGTTACGGCGGCAACGCCCTGCTGGGCAAGAAGTGCTTCGCGCTGCGCATCGCGTCCGCCATGGCCCGCGACGAGGGCTGGTTGGCCGAGCACATGCTCATCCTCAAGCTCATCTCCCCCACCGACGAGGTCCACTACGTCGCGGCCGCCTTCCCGTCCGCGTGCGGCAAGACCAATCTCGCGATGATCCAGCCCACCATCGAGGGCTGGCGCGCCGAGGTGGTCGGCGACGATATCGCCTGGATGCGCTTCGGCGCCGACGGCCGCCTCTACGCTGTCAACCCCGAGTACGGCTTCTTCGGCGTGGCCCCCGGCACCAACTACTCGTCCAACCCCAACGCCATGAAGACGCTGGAGCCGGGCAACGCGATCTACACGAACGTCGCGCTGACCGATGACGGCGACGTGTGGTGGGAGGGTCTCGAGGGCACGCCGGACCACCTCATCGACTGGCTGGGCAACGACTGGACCCCGACCGGCGACGGCGAGGCCGGCAACGCCGCGCACCCCAATTCGCGCTACTGCGTGCCGATCGACCAGTGCCCCGTCACCGCGCCCGAGTTCAACTCCCCCGAGGGCGTGCCGATCTCGGCCATCCTCTTCGGCGGCCGGCGCGCCGACACGGTCCCGCTGGTCAGCGAGGCGTACTCGTGGAACCACGGCGTGTACATCGGCGCGACCCTGTCCTCCGGGCAGACCGCCGCCGCCGAGGGCCAGGTCGGCGCGGTGCGTCGCGACCCGATGGCCATGCTGCCGTTCGTCGGTTACAACGTCGGCGAGTACTTCCAGCACTGGGTCGACATGGGCGCCCGCGGTGGCGACAAGATGCCCAAGATCTTCCTGGTCAACTGGTTCCGCAAGAGTGCCGACGGTCGCTTCCTGTGGCCGGGCTTCGGCGAGAACAGCCGCGTGCTCAAGTGGGTTATCGACCGCATCGAGGGTCGCGTCGAGGGTGATGAGACGGCCGCCGGCCTCACCGCCCGCGCCGCCGACATCGACATGACCGGGCTCGACACCCCGCTCGAGGACGTCGAGGCCGCCCTGGCCGTCGACCCGGAGGAGTGGCGACGCGAGCTGCCGCTCATCACCGAGTGGCTCGAGTTCTGCGGCCCCAAGGTCCCGGCAGAGGTCCACGAGCAGTTCGCCGCCCTCAAGGAGCGCCTGGGCTGACACTCCCTCACAGGATCGATAGCGGACGGGTCACACATTCTACTCGGAGTGACCCGTTCGCTATTACCATATGTTCGACGCTCTTCGCAGTGGCGCCACCGGGTGTCAAGGTGAACGACTGAGCGGAACACCGTGTTCCCGCGGGAGGAAAGGTATGAGAGCCACCGTCGTCGGACTCATCGCCCTCCCTGCGACGGCCGACGGGCTGGTCGTCGCCGCCACGGTCATGGGTTCCGGAAACGAAGACGCCCCTCCTGCCGCGCCCGAGCGCACGACCACCGTCTCGACGGGCGGAGGCTCCGACACCGCGGACGAGACCCGGGTCGCCGCCCCCGAGCCCGTCGGCACCGCCATCGAGGGCGTCCGGCCCCACCTCACCGTGATCGACGGCCTGTCCGCCCTCCCCGTGCCGGCACCGATCCCCTCGATCCTGTCGAGACTGTCCGCGCGGCCGGCCGACCTCGTACCCCTGCCGCCGCCGACCGACGGTCGTACCGAACCCGCGCGCTCCGGATTCGTGGCCGGGGACGGCGCCAATCGTGGCCGGAACCCCGACACCGTGGATCGCAACGAGCCGCTCGGCTCGGCGGGGTCGGGCGCGGGCGACATCCCGCCGGGCGTCACAGATCACCGCGCTCCCCGGCCGGGCCGGGATCACCCCGCGACCCCGTCGCCCATGGACGACGGCCCCGAGGGCACGCCCGATCGTCCGGAGCACCCGACCGGCCGGGACGCGCCGGTCGTGATCGGGCCGGTTCCGGGCGCCCGGATCGTCGTACTCACCACGGGCGCGCCCGCGGAGAACACTCCGGTTGAGGGCACCCCGGCCCCCGCGACGCCGACGGACGGTTCGCCCGCCGACGGCGAGCCGGGAGCGGCGCACCCCGCCGATGACGGCTCCGAGCCGAGGTGAGCCCCTCTCTCGGGAGGTCACAACCGGCCCGCTGGTGGCATTCTGCGCGTCTGCGCATCACCGTCAGCATCACCCTGGTGACCGCGGCCGTGTTCGCCGCGATGGTGATCTTCATGATCCAGATGCTGGACCTGAGCACGGAACGCGTCACCGACTCCCGGCTCAACCGCGAGGCGGCCGACTTCTCGACCTTCATGTCCGCCGGTATCCTGCCGTCGTTCGAGTCGGACGACCCCACCGTGGAACAGCTCATCCGGGCGTACCTGGCTCAGCAGTACCCTTCCTCCGAGATGCTGCTCGTCGGCACGGCCAACGAGTCGGGGACCCAGTTCACCCTCTCCCGGTACGGACCGGAAGAGGACCGGCTGTTCCCCCCGGGCATGCGCTCGCAGATCCAGCGGATCGGACTGTCCCCCATGGAGGACTCCGGCGTGATCGACGACTCGGTGCGCTGGCGCAAGGCCACCGTCGAGAGCCCCGCCGGGCCGGCCAACATTGTGGTGGCCATCCACGACCGCGGCACGCATGACGAGACCCGCCGCGTCAAGAGCTTTCTGCGCTGGGCGGCCGCCGGGGGCATGGTCGTGAGCGCACTACTCGCGTGGTGGATCGCCGGCCGGATGCTCGTCCCGGTGAGACGGATCCGCGAAGCGGCGGAAACCATTTCCGCGGCCGATCTGTCACGGCGCGTGCCCTCCGACGGGCCCGACGAGATCGTCTCCCTCGCCGACACCGTCAACGACATGCTCGAGCGGGTCGAGGAGGCCTACCGCACACAGCGGGAGTTCCTGGACGACGCCGGCCACGAGCTGCGGACACCGCTGACCGTGGTCCAGGGCAATCTCGACCTCATGCCCGAGGACCCGGAGGGCCGGACGGAGACCATCCGGCTCATACAGGACGAACTGTCCCGGATGACCCGCATCGTCGAGGACCTGCTCACGCTCGCCCGCGCCGACCGTCCGGACTTCCTCCGCACCGCCGCGACCGACGTCACCGAGCTCGTGCTGGACGTCGAGGCGAAGATCGAGGTGGTGGCCGACCGGAACTGGCGGGTGCTGCCGTACGCCGAGGGCCTGGCCAGGTTGGACCAGCACCGGATCACCCAGGCCCTCATGCAGTTCTGCTCCAACACGGTCCGGTTCACCGGCCCCGGGGACACCATCGAGATCGGGTGCCGGGTCATCGAGCCCGGTGACCCGACCATCGCCGCGGAGCTCGTGTCCGGGGCCGTCCCGGAGACCCCGGAGCGGGAGTCCTACCGTCGCCGGCTTCTGTGGTGGGTCCGCGACAGGGGACCGGGGATCCCGCCCGGCGAGGAGGAGAGCATCTTCGAGCGGTTCCACACCGCGCGCGGCCAGCTCCGTGACGGACGCGGCGGCACCGGCCTCGGGCTCGCTATCGTCTCGACGATCGCCAAGGCGCACGGAGGCCGCGCGTTCGCGTTCAACGCCGCCGGGGGCGGCGCGACGTTCTGCATCGTCATCCCCTTCGTCGCGCCGCCGCCCGCGAAGGGTTCCGGCTCGCCCGCCGGGACCGACCCGTCCGACGCGAGCGGCTCCGAGACCCGCTGAACCCCCCGGTCCCCGGCCGAGCCGCGGACACGGTCGCCCGCCAGCGTCCAGCAGCGCGGTACCCGTGCGATACTCCCAAGTCGGAGAAGGAGGGATGCATGACGAACGTTCTCGTCGTGGAGGATGATGACCTCATCCGCTCGGTCTTGGTCAAGGCACTCGGTGGTGCCGAGTACACCGCACTCGAGGCGGTGGACGGGGAGAGCGCGCGTGCCATCCTGTCGACCATCTCCGACATCGACCTGATGTTGCTCGACATCGGCCTGCCCGACACCGACGGACTGACGCTGCTGCGCGAGGCCCGCGATCGCGGGTTCGCCGCGCCCGTCATCATCCTCACGGCCCGCGACAGCGTCGCGAACACCGTCGAGGGACTGGAATCCGGCGCCAACGACTACATGGTCAAGCCTTTCCGAGTCCCCGAGCTGCTCGCCCGCATCCGGCTGCGGTTGCGCGAGCACGAGGCGACCGAAGACCCGGGCATCCTCGAGCACGCCGGCATGCGCCTGGATATCCGTACCCGCCGCGTCGAGGTGGACGGCCGCATCCAGGAGCTCACCAACCGCGAGTACTCGCTGCTGGAGATGCTGCTGCGCAACAGGGGCGAGACCATCAGCCGCGAGCAGCTCCTCGAGAGCGTCTGGGGCATGGACTTCGACCCGGGTTCCAACATCGTCAACGTCTACATCCGCTCCCTGCGCCGCAAGATCGGCGAGAACAAGGTGCAGACGGTGCGAGGGGTCGGCTACCGCGTGGAGTGAGCGCGCGGGCCGGGGCGCCCGCAGGCGTCAGGTGCCGGACGGCTCCCAGCCGAACGGCATGAGCACGCTCTGCAGCTCGCAGTACGCGTCCAGCCCCTCGGGCCCGTTCTCGCGGCCGATACCGGAGTTCTTGAACCCGCCGAACGGGGCGGTGGGATCGAAGGCGTACCAGTTGATGCCCATGGTTCCGGTGCGCACCCGCTGGGCCACGGCGAGCGCGGCGTCGGGGTCGGACGAGTAGACGGCGCCGGCGAGGCCGAACTCGGAGTCGTTGGCGATCCGCACGGCGTCGTCGACCGTGTCGTAGGCGATGACCTGCAGGACCGGACCGAAGATCTCCTCCTGGGCGATGGTCATGGAGTTGTCGACGTCGCGGAAGACGGTCGGCTGGACGTAGGCCCCTCCCGACACGTGCTCGGGCAGGCCCTCGACCTCGCCGCCACCGTAGGCGATGGTCGCGCCCTCCTCGACGCCCTTGCGGATGTACCCCTCGACGGACGCCTTCTGCTTGTGGTTGGCCAGCGGGCCGAACACGGTGCCCTCGTCGGCGGGGTCACCGACGGGCATGAGCGAGACGTTCTCGACCAGCGCGTTCACCACCTCGTCGTAGCGCGAACGCGGGGCCAGGATCCGGTTCTGGGACACGCACGCCTGGCCGGAGTTCATCAGGGCGGAGAACACCATGGTGCCGGCGGCGGAGGCCAGGTCGGCGTCCTCGAGGACGATGGCGGCGCTCTTGCCGCCCAGCTCGAGCGAGCAGCGCTTGAGGCCCTGCGCGGCGATCCCGGCGATGTGCCTGCCGACCTCGGTCGAGCCGGTGAACGAGATCTTGTCGACATCCGGGTGGGACACCAGGTGATCACCCACGGAGCTGGGGCCGGTCACCACGGACAGCACCCCCTCCGGCAGGCCCGCCTCGCGGAACAGGTCCGCCAGCCACAGCGCGGACAGCGGGGTGGCCGAGGACGGCTTGAGGATGACCGAGCTGCCGGACAGCAGGGCCGGCGCGAGCTTGGCGGTGTTGAGGTAGAGCGGGACGTTCCACGCGGTGATCGCCGCGACCACGCCGACGGGCTGGCGGGTGACGACGGAGGCGCCGAAGTCGCCCTGACGCACCTCGGACCACGGGAAGGTCTCGGCGAGACGGGAGTAGTAGCGCAGTACGCCGAGGGTGGGGGTCACCTGGATCATCGACGCGGCGCTCGCGGGCGCGCCCATCTCGTCGGACAGGATCTGGCAGACCTCGGCCTGGCGCTCCTCGAGCATGTCGGCCGCGCGGGCGAGCAGTGCGCCGCGCTCGGCGGGCGGCGTGTTCCGCCAGACGCCGGACGCGAACGAGTCGCGGGCCCGGCTGATCATCTCGTCCAGGTCGTCGGTGGTGGTCTCGGCGACACGACCCACGACCGTGTTGGTGGCCGGGGACGTCACCTCGAGGACGCCGGTGGTGACCGGATCGGTCCAGCGGGTGCCGGAGAAGAGCTTGTCATGGACGACGACCACGGGGGACCTCCGTGCGGTGGGGTACAAGAGCGGTGGGAACCGTCCCGTCAACCGGGAGTGAAGCTAACAAGAACGTGTTCCACCTCACTGTAGCGAGGGTCCGGCCCGCCGTGGGGCGCTACTTCGCGCGCAGCACTAACACCAGATTCGACACGAGGACCTCCCGCACGAGCGGGACGTGCACCAGCCACCACGCCCACCGCGGGTGGTAGCGGGGGAACGCGGCGAGGAGCTCGGCGGAGTCGGTGCCGCGCGCCCAGGCCAGGCCGTCGGCGCAGCCCACCTCGAACAGGGACTCGCCGTAGACGTTCTTGGGCGGGTGGCCGTGCCGCCGTTCGTAGAGCCGCCGCGCGCGCTCGCCGCCGAGGTAGTGGGTCAGCCCCATCTCGTGGCCCCCGAAGGGGCCGTACCAGAGGGTGTAGGAGACGACGACGAGGCCGCCCGGTCGCGTCACCCGGCACATCTCCTCGGCCATGCGCCAGGGCTCGGGCACGTGCTCGGCGACATTGCTCGAGATGCACACGTCCACCGCATCGGTCCGCACCGGCAGGGCCATCCCGCTGCCGCGGATCGACCCCGTCTGGTCCAGGCCCGCCGCGGACATCTCACCGACGTCCGGCTCGACGGAGACGTATCGGGCGCCCTCGGCGGCGTACGCGTCGGAGAAGTAGCCGGGCCCGCCGCCCACGTCGAGGACCGTCAGCCCGGGAAGCCTCCCGGCGTCGGGGCCGGGGCCCGGCCGGGCGGGCTGATCGCCGGACTCGGCCCACAGGTCCGCGACCAGCTCGACGGTGTCGCGCGCCAGGCCGGAGTAGAAGGCGTCCGGGTCGGACTGCTCGAGGGGGAACGAGCGCAGCAGCCCGAGCGAGCGGCCGAGGGTGGCGCGGCGGGCCACCGATCGCAGCGCGGGCGAGCGGTGGACGGGATCGGTGAGCACGGCGGGGACGATACCGGCGGTCCGGAACGGCCCGGCCGCCCGCGTACAGTGTCCGGGTGGCTCGAATCCTGCTGCTGTGCTGGCGCGACAGTACTCACCCGCAGGGCGGTGGCAGCGAGCGCTACCTCGAGCACGTCGCGGACGGTCTCGCCACGGCCGGCCACACGGTCGTCTACCGGACCTCCCGCTCGCGGGGCGCGACCCGCTCCGCGACCACCTCCACCGGCGTGCGGTTCAGCCGGGCCGGCGGGCGCTTCACCGTCTATCCCCGCGCACTGCTGGCGATCCTGTCCGGCCGGCTCGGCCTCGGGCCGCTCGGGGTCCTGCGACGGCCCGACGTCGTCGTCGACACCCAGAACGGCGTCCCCTTCTTCGCCCGCCTGATCACCACCGCCCCCGTCGTGGTGCTGGTCCACCACATCCACCGCGAGCAGTGGCCGGTCGCCGGGTGGCTGGTCGCGCGGATCGGGTGGTGGGTCGAGTCGTGGGTCTCGCCGCGCGTCCACGCCCGGTCCCAGTACGTCACCGTGTCGCTGCCGTCGGCCGACGAGCTCGCCGCGCTCGGCGTCGCTCCCGCGCGCATCGCGGTGGTCCGCAACGGCCTCGACCCGCTGCCCGACGGAGTCATCCCGGCCTCGCCGGGCACCCGCGCCACCGGCCCGCGGCTGGTCGTCCTGTCCCGGCTGGTGCCGCACAAACACGTCGAGGACGCGCTGGACGTGCTCGCGACCCTGCGGGCGAGTCGACCCGGGCTCGTGCTGGACGTCATCGGCAGCGGCTGGTGGGCCGACCGGCTCCGCGAGTACGCCGCCGAGCGCGGGCTCACCGCCCCCGCCGGCGAGACCGGCGGCGGTGGTGAGACCCGCGGCGTCGTGTTCCACGGGCACGTCGACGAGGCCACCAAGCACCGCCTGCTCGCCGGCGCCACCGTCCACCTCATGCCCTCGCGCAAGGAGGGGTGGGGGCTCGCCGTCTCCGAGGCCGCGCAGCACGGCGTCCCCACCGTGGGCTACCACCACGCCGCGGGACTGCGGGACTCGATCGACGACGGCGAGACGGGCCTCCTCGTGGACGACGTCGCCGCCATGACCATCGCCGCGGACCGTCTCCTGTCGGACCCCGACCTGCGGGCGCGGATGGGTGAGGCCGCCCGCCGGAAGGCCGCGGGGATGTCGTGGCCCGCCACCGGCGCGGCGATGGAGCGGGTCCTCGCGGCCGTCACCGAGGGCCGGCGGCTCAGCGGCGTGATCGACGGCCGG
>NZ_KV823955.1:0-3219 GCF_001815995.1 Dietzia sp. HMSC21D01
CGGCCGGCGCCGCCGGTCCCGTCGCCCGGGCCGCCGGCGCGGTCGAGCGGGGAGCGGTCTCCGCGATGGTCCCGCTCATGGTCGCCACCCTGGCCCTGGTCGTGGCCTCCCAGATCGCCGCGGTCAGCGAGCAGCTCGGCACGCTGACGCTGGTCGTGCCGGTGTACGCGGTGTACGTGGCCGTCATCGTGCCCGTGGGCGTGCTCGCCGGGCGGCTGGCCGGACTCGATGTGCCCGGCAGGCGGGCGATCGCGTTCAGCGGGGCGACCCGTAACTCGTTGGTGGTCCTCCCGCTCGTCCTGGCGCTGCCGGCGGAGTTCGAGATGGCGCCCCTCGTCGTCGTCACCCAGACCCTCGTCGAGCTCGTCGCGATGGTCGTCCTCGTCCGCCTGGTCCCGCGGCTCGTCCCGGAGGTATTTCGCATCACGTGAGGCGGCGCGCCGGACGAACGTTTAAGTAAGGTGCGAAGGTTCCCGTGCGCGGCCTCCCGGCGCCGGATTCTGCTCTTTTCTCACACCGCAATCCCAGAGGACGACCGTGACGTCTGAAGTCTCCGCCAACCCCAACGCCGCCGCGCCGGCCGCCGCAGAGGCCTCGCCGCCGCTGCCCGCCGCGACCGTGCGCCTCATCGCCCTGCTCGTCGGCGCCGCGTTCGTGGTGATCCTCAACGAGACCATCATGTCCGTGGCGCTGCCCGAGCTCATGGTCGAGTTCGCGGTGACCGCCGCGACCGCGCAGTGGCTCACCACCGCCTTCATGCTCACGATGGCCGTGGTCATCCCGTTCACCGGGTGGCTGCTCGTCCGATTGCCGCTGCGGATCGTGTTCGTCATAGCGATGAGCACGTTCACCGGCGGGACGCTGTTCGCCTCGTTGGCCGTGGTGTTCCCGATGCTGGTCGCCGGCCGGGTCGTGCAGGCCGTCGGCACCGCGATCATGATCCCGTTGCTCATGACGACCGTCCTCAACGTGGTGCCGGCCGACCGTCGCGGCCGCACGATGGGAGTCATCTCCATCGTGATCGCTGTCGCGCCCGCGATCGGTCCCACGGTGGGCGGTCTCGTCCTCGAGGTCCTGAGCTGGCGGTGGATGTTCTGGTCGGTCCTGCCCATCGGGATCGTGGCGCTCGTCGCCGGCGCAGTGCTCATCCGCAACGTCACCGAGCCGCGCCCCATCCCGCTCGACGTCCTCTCCGGCGTGCTCTCCGCCATCGGCTTCGCCGGACTCATCTTCGGTCTCAGCTCGATCGGCGAGGCCGCCAGCGGCAATGCCCTCATCTCGCCGTGGATCCCCGTCGGGATCGGCGCGGTCGCCCTGGCGGTATTCGTGTGGCGTCAGCTCGCGCTCAAGGACTTCGCACTGCTCGACGTGCGGGCCTTCCGGTTCCCCACCTTCACCGTGAGCCTCGTGCTCATGCTCGTCTCGATGATGTCACTGTTCGGCACCCTCATCCTGCTGCCGATGTACATGCAGCAGGTGCTGGGCACCAGCACCCTGAACTCCGGGCTCGCCCTCCTGCCCGGCGGCCTGATCATGGGTGTCCTCGGCTGGTTCGTCGGTCGCGCGTTCGACCGGATCGGCCCGCGCCCCCTCATCATCCCCGGCTCGATCCTGGCTTCCGCCGGCCTGTGGGGCATGTTCACGACCTTCTCCGACGACAGTTCGTTGGCCCTCGTCATGACGTGGCACATCGTCCTCAGCGTGGGACTGGCGTTCCTGTTCTCGCCGCTCATGACCTCCGCGCTCGGGTCGCTGCCGCCGCACCTGTACTCGCACGGTTCCGCACTGCTCAACACCCTGCAGCAGGTAGCGGCAGCCGCCGGGACCGCGCTCTTCATCACCGTCATGACGGTGGGGATCGTGTCCGGTGCCGAATCCGGACTGGGGGACGCCGCGGCGCAGATGACCGGAGTGCACAACGCGCTGCTGCTCGGCGCGGTCATCTCACTGATCCCGGTCATCGGTGTGTTCTTCGTCCGGAACAGCGCCCAGACCGAGGGCCCCGCGACGGCGCCCGCGTCCGCGCACTGACACGTATGAGCTGCGTCATATGATGACGCCATGAAGGTCGATCTGACGGTCCTGGCGATCCCGGCGTTCGTGGCGTCGATGGCGGCCGAGTACGCCTGGCAGAAGCGCAACCCGGCGCCCGATCGGCGGGCCGGCGACTACGAGTTCGCCGACACCATGGCCAGCCTGTCGATGGGCGTCGGGAGTCTGATCGCGCCGTACATCACCGACAGGCTCCTGGCGCCGCTCACCCCGCGGACCGGCCGCTATGCCAAGGCGCTGATGGGCTTCTCCCTGGCCTCGGCCGCCGTGGCCACCGCCGGGGACCTGATCCGCCGCCACCGCGGGTCTGGTCTGCCCGAGGCGGGGACCTTGTCGTCATCATCATCGTCGTCGGCACTGCCCGACGGTGAGGGCGGGGCAACACCCGAGCGCGACGCCGCGATCCCGCCCGCACTGCGCCGGATCACCGGCGGGTCGGCGGTGTCCGCCGTCGCGTCCACGGTGGTCATGGTGTCGACGCTGTGGAGCGCCCAGACCGCGAGCTCGGTCCTGTTCCGCCGGTCCCCGCTGGACCTGGGCTCGGGCCTCCTTACCTACGCCGCCGCGATCCTGGGCTGGGACCTCATCTACTACTGGAACCACCGCTTCGACCACGAGAGTCGCTGGCTGTGGGCCATGCACGTCGTCCACCACTCCAGCGAGCGGTACAACCTCTCGACCGCGCTGCGCCAGCCGGTGGCCGAGGCGTTGACCATCTACGTCCCATACGGGTTGCTGTCGCTGCTGGGCGTGCGGCCGGCGATCGTGCAGGACGCCCGCGCGGTGAACCTCATCTACCAGTTCTGGGTCCACACCGAGGCCATCCGGACCATCGGACCGCTGGAGAAGGTGTTCAACGCGCCGTCGCACCACCGCGTGCACCACGGCAGCAACCGCCGCTACCTCGACCGCAACCACGGCAGCATCCTCATCATCTGGGACCGACTGTTCGGCACCTACGAGCCGGAGGGCGAGGACGTGGTCTACGGGCTCACCACCAACATCAACACCTTCAACCCGCTGCGCATCGCCACGCACGAGTGGCTCGCGATCTCCCGTGACGTCTTCCGCTCGGAGACGTGGAGCGACCGCGTGGGGTATCTCGTGCGCGGGCCGGGTTGGGCCGGGGCGCGGCAGAGCTAGTGGGCATCTCCGTTAGTTCGTCGG
>NZ_KV823956.1:0-2053 GCF_001815995.1 Dietzia sp. HMSC21D01
GTCGTCGGCCACACCCGCGCCGAGCTCGTCGCCGGACTGCGCGCACTCGCCGCCGGCGACCCGGGCCCCGGAGTGTTCAGCGCCGACGCCCCCGCCGGCACGGGCGACGTGTGGGTGTTCTCCGGCTTCGGCTCCCAGCACCGCAAGATGGCCAAGGAGCTGTACCTGTCCAACCCGCTGTTCGCCTCGTGCCTGGACGCGGTCGACGAGCTCATCGACTTCGAGGCCGGCTACCGGATCGTCGAGCTGATCCTGGACGACTCCCAGACCTACGAACTCGAGAACTCCCAGGTCGGCATCTTCGCGATCCAGGTGGCGCTCGTCGACACCCTGCGCGCGCTCGGCGCCAAGCCCGAGGCCGTCATCGGGCACTCCATGGGTGAGGTCGCCGCCGCCTACGCGACCGGTGGCCTGGGCCTCGAGGACGCGGTGCGCGTGATCACCGTGCGCTCGCGCCTCATGGGCGACGCCGAGGGGCAGGTCTCGGAGGAGGAGGCCGGCGCGATGGCGCTGGTCGAGTACTCGGCCGAGGAGATCGCGCAGATCATCGCCGACAACCCGCAGTTCGCCTCCATCGAGCCCGCCGTCTACGCCGCGCCCACCCACACCACGGTCGGCGGCCGCGCCAAGCCCGTCGCCGACTTCGTCGCGTGGGTCGAGGAGCAGGGCAAGTTCGCCCGTCAGCTGCAGGTCCGCGGTGCCGGGCACACCTCGGACGTCGACATGCTCCTCGGCGAGCTGGCCGCGGAGATCGCCGGCCTCGAGCCGCGCGAACTCACCTCCGGGCTGTTCTCCTCCGTCGACCGCGAGACCTTCTACCGCGCCGGCCACGAGCCGGTTCACGCTGAGGAGTACTGGGTCAAGGGCATGCGCCACTCGGTGTGGTTCACCCACGCCGTGCGCAAGGCCGTCGACGCCGGGTACGTGACCTTCCTCGAGCTGGCCCCCAACCCGGTGGCCGCGATGTCGGTGGCCGCGACGTGCTTCGACGCCGGTCTCATGGAGCCGAACCTCCTGCACGCGCTCAAGCGCAAGGAGTCCGAGGCGGACACGCTGCTGCACGCGATCGCGCAGCTGTACGTCCACGGGCACACGATCGACATGCCGAGCGTCGTGGAGATGATCCACGGCCACGTCACCGGTCCCGGCCGGTACGCGCCGGTGCCGGGCACCGCGTGGAAGCGCCGCACCCTGTGGCCCAAGGTCACCGCGGGTGGCGGGTCCGGCGACGGCCGCATGCCGGGGTCGTACGTCGCGCTGCCCGACGGCCGCCACGCGTGGCAGGTCCGCGCCGAGGTCGTGCCCAGCGTGGACGCGCTGATGTCCGCGGCGGCCGCGGCGGTGGTCGAGGGCGCGACCCTCATCGCCGTCGACCGGCCCGGCGTCCTCCCCGCCTCGGGATCGGTCACCACGACCCTCACCCCGCACCCGGGCGGGGCGTCGGTGCAGGTCCACGTCCGGTCGGACGAGGAGTCCGCGCCGTTCGTGCTGGTCGCCTCCGGCGCGGTCAGCGGCGGCGCGCCGATCGATCCGTCGACGGCGCCGGAGATGCCGCATTTCGAGTCGGCCGAGTCCGACGCTCCGGTGGTCGGCGAGGACGAGGACGACGACGACGAGGCCGACGCCCGCTGGAACCCCGGGTCCGGCGAGTCGATCAGCGACAGGCTCGCCCGGATCGTCGGCTCCTCGATGGGGTACAGCCCCGACGACCTGCCGAGGGAGCTGGCACTGCTCGATCTCGGCCTGGATTCGCTCATGGCCGTGCGCATCAAGAACCGCGTCGAGCACGAGTTCTCCATCCCGCCGCTCGAGTTGCAGGCCATGCGGGACGCGTCGCTGAACGACGTCGCGGAGATGGTCCTGTTCGCGGTGGAGAACCCGGAGGAGGTCGGCGAGCTGGCGGCCCAGCAGGCCCGCGGCGAGGGCGCCGTGGACGTGGCGTCCCTGCGCGACGGAGACGCCGCCGACGTCTCGGGTGCGGCTGACTCCGACGGTGCGGCCCCGGCCGGCGACGCCGCGTCGGTCGCCCCGCGCGACGACACCGAGCGCATGG
>NZ_KV823957.1:0-7803 GCF_001815995.1 Dietzia sp. HMSC21D01
TGCCGCGGCGGCGCTGGGCGGTGCCGGCAGCCTCGGCGCGCTCGGCGTCGGTGCCGGCGCCGCCGGTACCAATCCCCATGTGGCCGGCGGCCTCCAGAACGCCGGCGCCCAGATGTACAACGATGCGGTCGGGTCGGTCGCGGGTGCCGTCAACGGCCTCAACATCCCCGGCGTGCACATTCAAGTGAACTGACCCGCCGATCAGCGCTCGGCCCCGCCGGATCCCGACTCAGATCGGATCCAGCGGGGCCACAGTGTTTCAATTGGGCGGTGACCAGCGTGACCTACCTTCAGCAGACCACCGCGGATCAGCTACGGCCGGCCGATCCCGTCGACCTCACCATCACGCGCGTCTTTCCCGCCGAGCCCACCTTCAATGAGCGGATGTACCGCGAGATCGGCAGCGACTGGAAGTGGGGCGACCGCCTCGACTGGTCGCAGGGTCGCTGGGACTCCTACTGCTCCGACCCGTGCGTCAGCACCCTTCGAGCAAGACTGGGCGACGAGGTCGTCGGCTACGCAGAACTGCGCATGAGCCCCTGCGACAGCGCAGCCGACGCTGCCACCGCAGCCGGGATCGGACCCGCCGGTGACGGAGTCGACGTGGAGATCGTCTACTTCGGCATCCTGCCCGCTTTCGCCGGCGGCGGCCTGGGCGGCTGGTTCCTCTCCGAGGTCTGCCGCATCGCCTGGAACGTTTCGGGCTGCCGTCGAGTGTGGCTTCACACCTGCGACGACGACTCCCCCGCCGCCATCCCCAACTACCTCGCCCGCGGGTTCGTCGAATACGCCCGAGCCGGCACTGGCTGCTACGCCTGCACTGCGTGATCCAACGAGCGGGCCCGGCTCACTGCTCCGGAAGCCGGCTCAGCGCCCGCCCACTCATCCGGGAGATCAGCTTCTCCGCGACCGCCCCGAACGCCTGCAGCTCGTCGTCGTCGAATCCCTCGAACAACCAGTCGGCGAGGCCGACGCGCGCCGTCACCACCTCATCAACGATCCGTCGCGACTTCTCCGTCAGGCTCACCAACCGCACCCGGCGGTCATCCGGCGGCATCGTTCGCTCGACGTGACCACTCGCCACCAGGCCGTCCACCAGCGCCGTCACCTGGCGCGGTGAGCAATCGAGGTACGTCGCCAGCTCCACCTGCTTGCACTCACCCTGCAGGCCCAGCACGAACAGCAACTCCAGCCGCGGCACCGTCAGCCCGTAGTTCGCCGCCGCGCGCGCGATGTGCCCGGCCATCTGCTCGGAGAGCATCAACGCGCGATCGAGAACTTCCCTCGACGATAGTGCCACGTGTATATAGTTACCACTATTCACGGTTTCATCCCCGCCGGGGGCCGGTGGGCGACCAGTCTCAGGAGACACCATGGACGTGACCATCCCGGCGGGCTTCGACTTCACCGACCCGGACCTGTTCGAGAAACGGCTCCCGCACGACGAGTGGCGCCAGCTCCGGCGGACACAACCCATCCACCGCGTGGACAAGCGCCCCGGCTCCGACGGGTTCGACGACGACCACTACTGGCTCGTCACCAGGCACGCCGACGTCAAGGAGATCTCCCGGCTGACCGGCGAGATCTTCTCCGCGGGGGAGAACACGATGATCCCGCGGTTCGCCGAGGGCACCCCGCGCGAGATCATCGAGGCCCAGCGCGCGATGCTCGTCAACGAGGACGGCGAGATCCACAAGAAGCACCGCCGGATCATCTCCCGCGGCTTCACCCCCCGCGGCGTCGCCGGCATGCGCGACGAACTCGCCGACCGGGCGCGCAAGATCGTCACCGCCGCCGCCGAGAGCAACGCCGACGACTTCGTCACCTCCATCGCCTCCGAGCTGCCACTCCAGGCGATCGCCGACCTGCTGGGTGTGCCGCAGGAGGACCGCCACAAGATCTTCGAGTGGTCCAACATCATGACCAGCTACGACGCCGGCGGAGACCCCGACGCGCCCGCCATCGCGTCAATGGAGCTCATCGGGTACGCCAACGCCATGGCCGAGGACCGTGCCGCCAACCCGCGCGACGACATCGTCACCAAGCTCGTCCAGGCCGACGTCGACGGCGAACACCTCTCCGCCGAGGAGTTCGGCTGGTTCGTCACCCTCTTGGCCGTGGCCGGGAACGAGACCACCCGCAACGCCACCACACACGGCATGGTCGCGATGCTCGAACACCCCGAGCAGTGGGAACTGTTCAAGCGTGAGCGGCCCGAGACCGCCTACGACGAGATCCTCCGCTGGGCCTCGCCGATCACCCAGTTCCAGCGCACCGCCATGGAGGACACCGAGATCGGGGGCGTCTCCATCGCCAAGGGCGACCGTGTGCTGATTTGCTACGGATCGGCGAACTTCGACGAGGAGGTCTTCGACGACCCGTTCACGTTCACCATCCTCCGCGACCCGAACCCGCACGTGACCTTCGGCGGCCAGGGCCCGCACTACTGCCTGGGCGCGAATCTCGCGAAGATGCAGCTCGAACTGATCTTCAACGCCGTCGCCGACCACCTGCCGGACCTCACCGCGCTCGGCGATCCCAAGCGCCTGCGCTCCGGGTGGCTCAACGGCCTCACCGAGTGGAAGGTCGACCTGGGCGTGTGCCCCGTGGCGAGCTGACCAGCCCGCTCAGGCCAGCCACGCCTGCAGCACCATGTACGTCGCCGTGCCCAGCACGATGCTCGCGGCGGCGCGCCGGAACGCCAGGTGCACGCCCAACGTGAGCGCGAGCGCGACGGTCGCCGGCAGCCACGAGCCGAGCGCCGTGGTGGTGTCGCGCAGGGTGTAGACCACCAGGACCACCATCACGCCGGCCGGCATGGTGCGGCCGAGATAGCGGACGACGCCCGAGTCGCGGAGGCGGGTGAGCGCGAGGAACGGGGCGGCCCGCAGCGCTACGGTGACGAGGAACATCACGGCCAACCCGGCGAGCAGGTAGGCGGTCCCGGGGACGGCGGTCACGCGACGTCACTCCCCGCCCGCCCGGTCCGCTGCAGCCACGCGTACCGCACGAGCAGCACGCCGACGAACGCGCACAGGCCCACGATGAGCATCTGGTCGGGCGCCACCACGGCGGCGACCAGACCGCACACCAGGCCGATCACCGGTGCAGGCAGGTCGCCGGACGAGCGCCACGCGTCCACGGCCAGCACGGCGAACAACCCGGTCAGCGCGAACTGCAACCCGTCCAACCCCTCGGGCAGGGCGGTGCCGACGAGCGCTCCGATCACGCCCGGGATCACCCACAGGGACTGGCAGGTGATCGCGATGGTCAGCGTCCGCGGACCGCTCATCTCCGCGCGCCGCTTGGTGGACGTGATCGCGTAGACCTCGTCGGTGAGCGCGTACACGGCGTACAGCCGACCCAGCCGCGAGCGGATGACCTCGAGCGGGAAGCTCAGGCCGTAGAAGACGTGGCGGAAGTTCACCAGGAACGCGGCGGCGGCCAGCGAGTACAGGGGAGTGACGGCGGTGAGCAGGCCGATCGCCAGGAACTCCATCGACCCGGCGTAGATCACCAGGGAGAACACGGGTGCCCACCACCAGTCGAACCCCGCCTGGGTCATGAGCACCCCGAACGCCAGCCCGAGCGGCACGAGTCCGAGCCCGACGGTCGAGCAGTCGGCCAGACCCTTGCGGATCTCGCCGCGGATCCCTGCGCTGGTGGAGAGGCTGGTCGACACGCCGGGCAGTCTAGCCAGCCACGATTTCGCATCACCCCCGACAGAGGCCTTCCGCTGCCCGGCCGGCGGGCGCAGACTCGACCCATGGACGAACAGTCGGGCGACGCGCCCGCGCCGACGGTGTGGCACTGTTTCCGGTGCTCGGATTCCCGGACGGTGATCGCCTGGCTGGTCGCGGCTCTGGGGTTCGTGGAGACGGCGCGCTACTCCGAGGACGGCGTGGTGACCCACGCGGAGCTCCTGTGGCCCGAGGGCGGAGGCGTGATGCTGGGTGACGCGGGACGTGGCGCGGACGATCCGCACGCCTCGCCACCCGGCACCGGTCTGGCCTACGTCGTGACCGCCGACTCGGAGAAGGTGTACCGCAGGGCCGTGGGCGCCGGGGCGGAGGTGGTGCTGGCGCTGCAGGACACGGACTACGGGGATCGCACCTTCTCCGTGCGGGACCCGGAGGGCAACGTGTGGTCGGTGGGGCAGTACCGGGGCGCGCCTGCGCCCTGACGATGACGCGATGCGGGGCGGTTAGGCCCGCCGCTGGTCGGCGACGGGCACGAGCGGGATCGCCAGCGCCGCGATCACGGCCGCGCCGGCGAACACCGGCCAGTAGCCGACGGCGTCGATCACGGCGGCGACCAGGGGTGTGGACGCCGAGATCGCCACGAACTGGGTGGTGTTCTGCACCCCTAGCGCTCGGCCGCTCCAGCGGGGCCCGGCGAACTCGGCGACAGCGGTGAACGCCAGGCCGTTGTCGGATACCGACAGCACGGTGGCGATCACGCCGAGCGTCACCGCGATGACCCCGGGCGCGCCCAGTGCTTCCGCCGCCGCCAGCGCGGCCAGGCCGGCGGTCACCGAGATCGCCACGCCGCGAATAGGTGTCGTGCGGGACCCCACTCGGTCCGACACCGCGCCCGCCACGATCCGCGCGACCGCACCGAGCACCTGACTCACCGTCACCACGACGCCCGCGGACATCGCCGACCATCCGTGCCCCAGCACGAGCCACGTCAGCAGGAACGCCTGCAGCATGCCCTGTGGCACCACGAGCAGTACCGACACGCCGTGGACGCGGTACAGGTAGCCGGAGCCGCGGTAGGGCGACCCTTCGGTCGCCGCGCCACTCACCGCCTCACCGTCAGCGGCAGTCGCCGCGCCACTCACCGCCTCGGCGCCCGCGTCGCGCGTGGCCTCGGGTGGAGGCGGATCGGTGACGACGACGAGGGCCGCCACCGCCGAAACGGCTGCCATCGCCAGGGGGAGCGCGAACGCCGCGCCCAGACCGTACGACTGCGCGAGCAGCGGCATGGTCATGGCCGCGACCGCGGATCCGGCCGGCTGCGACATCTGGCGGACGCCCATGGCGAGCCCGCGGCGGTTCGCGGGGAACCAGCTCACGACCAGTCGCCCGCTCGCCGAGTTACCTGAGGCGGTGAAGGCACCCGTGATCAGCAGCAGCGCCGCCAGAAATGCGAACGAGTCAACGAACAGAGCCGCGGCGAGGGTGACGGCGGCACCGACCGACCCGGCGACCAGGACGACCTTCTCCCCGGCACGATCGACTAGCCAGCCCCACGCGATCAGCGCCGCGGCCATGCCGACCAGCGGCATCGCGACCAGGATCCCGCCCTGCGAGAGGGACAGTCCCATAACGCTCGTGAGGTGGGGGAGCAGGAAGCCGACGCCGATCACGAACGCCGATCCGGACGCGGCGACGAACGTGGCCACGGCCAGCACCAACCAGTGCCGGGCCGTCACCGTCGTCGACTCACCGTCCACCGTCTCCACCTGCAGGAGCTTATGCCACTGCCCACAATACGGAAACACTGTCCCGAATCGTGAGATCGCGCACGGCTTCTATGTCAGTTGAGGTCGCCGTCCTGCAGGTATGTGGCGTACAGGGGCAGGGGCATCTCCTGGCGGCGCAGCACCGCACCCCACACGTCGACGCGGGCGGGCGCGAGCAGGTCGCTGGGCAGGCTGGGCGCGACGTACCAGTCGCCGCGGTCGAGCTCGTCCTGCAGCTGACCCGGCGCCCAGCCGGTGTACCCGACGAACACCCGCACGCCGTCGATGTGCTCCCGCAGGAGGTCGGGGTCGCTGTCCAGGTCCACGACGTGCACGCGGCCCTCGATCTGCTGGAGCCCGCTGAACCGGTGGCCGTCGACGCCGGCACTCAGCACGACCAGGGCGATGCCGGTGTCGGGCTTGACGGGTCCTCCGATGTGGAATACGGACGGGGGAGCGCACAACTCGGACCAGGCGGGCAGGATCTCCTCGACGTCGGTCTCGCTGCGTCGGGTGATCACCACACCCAGCGACCCGGAATGGTCGTGTTCGATCATGTAGATGATCGCGCGCCGGAAGTTCGGGTCGGGCATGTCGGGCGCGGCGATGAGCAGTGAACCGGCGACGGGATCCCGCTTGTCCATGGCGTCGTAGAGGCGGTCGCCGAACAGGCCTCCGCCGCTCAGATCATCCGGTCCCGTGTCCATGTATCCATGATGCCCCCGTCGTCGCCGGGCCACACGCGCGTCCCCTCGATCGGGTCTCGCCGCGGTGATCGGCGGCCCGGCCGCGAGCGCTACCGTGACTCCCGTGACCTCACCGCCCGCCGACCCGGCCGTTCCCACCCGGGGCCGCCTGGCCGCCGCCCTGCGCGAGTCCGATGGTCTGGGTCGGCTGTCGACGGCTCGGTTGGCGGCGTTGCTCAGCGAGGGCATCCATCAGGCCGCCCTCGGCGGAATCGTGCTGTTCAGCCCCGAGTCGGGCACCACTCCGGCGGCGATCGTGGGCGGGTTCGCGGTGATGCTGCTGCCCTATTCGATCGTCGGGCCCTTCGCCGCGGCCGCTCTGGACCGGTGGGACCGCCGGGTCGTGGTGGCCGTCGCCGCCCTGGTGCGGACCCTCGCGATCGTCGCGACCATCGCGCTCATCGCCGCCGGCGCCGTCCACTCGGGCGTGGGCCTGGCGGTGTTGTTCGCGCTGTCCCTCGTGGCGATCGGTCTGGGCCGGCTCATCAACACCGGGATGACCGCGGCGATGCCGAAGGTGGTGCCGGACCGGCTCCTCGCCGCCACCAACTCGGTGCTGGTGACGGTGGGTTCGGTCATCACCGCGGTGGGCGCGGTCGCGGCGTTCGCGGTGCTCGCCGTCCTGGGCGCGGGCGACTCCGCGGTCTCGTGGACCCTCGTGCCGTCCGTGGTTTCCGCGTTGGCGGGGGTGTGGGCGGTCCTGGCCCTGCCGCCGCGCCACCTGGGACCCGACGACGACGAGCTCCTCTGCCACCCGGACGAGGCCGTGACCCGCCGTGCCGTCCGGGCGTTCGCCGGGGGGCTCGCCGAGGGCGTCCGGGCCGCCCGTTCCTCGGCTCTGGTGTGGGTGTCGTTGACCGGCGTGACGCTCGGGCGGGTCGCGTTCGGCATCACGACGATGCTGGCGATCCTGCTCCTGCGCGATGCCGAGTCCGGCGGGTCAGGCGGTCCGGTCGTCGCCGGGATGGGCGGCTTCGGCTTGATGTCGGCGGCCGTGGCCGCGGGCATGGGTCTGGCCGCGGTCGTCACCCCGTGGGCCATCGCCCGAGCCCGACGCGTCCTCGTCGTCGCCGCCGGGGCCACCGCATCCGCCGTCGCCCAGCTCGTCGTCGGACCGACCCTCGACCCGACGGTCCTGGTGGTCGGCGCGGTGGCGATCGGTCTGGGGGCGCAGGTGGTCAAGCTCGTCGCCGACAATGCCATGCAGACCGACGTCCCCGATGTCCGCCGAGGCGGCGTGTTCGCCCTCCAGGACGCGCTGTTCAACTCGGCGTTCGTCGTGGGCATGCTCGCGGTGCTTCCGCTCGTGCCCGCGGACGGCCGGTCGGTGTCACTGATGCTGGTGCCGGCGGTGCTGTACGCCGCCGCGGGCGTGATCGCGGTGGTGGTGGGCATCCGCTCAGGAGCCCAGGCCGAGCGAGCCCGCGGCGATCGAACCGCCGCCCACTGAGCCCCCACCCACTGAACCCGCGCCCACAGAGCCCGCGCCAGCGCTGCCTGCTCCGACCGACCCGACGCCGACGCTTCCGGCACCGACTGAGCCCCCGCCGCCCGACCCGGCCGCGGCGGACCCTGCGGCAGCCGATCCGG
>NZ_KV823958.1:0-19859 GCF_001815995.1 Dietzia sp. HMSC21D01
GGCGACATCGCCGGGCCGCCCCTGTGGCGTCTGTACGACCGGCACATCCCCACGCCCACGAGCACTCTCGACGATCCGAGCGGAACACTTTTCCGGGCCATGTAACACCGCACGCCTACGGAGCGGTAGCTTACAGTGACCGTGGCCACAGATGATGGCTGCAGTGAGGAGTGGTTGCCGTGGGTGTCGAGGTTTCCGTCGAGGGGCTGACCAAGTCCTTCGGTTCGCAGAAGATCTGGGAGGACGTCTCGTTCACCCTCCCCGAGGGTGAGGTCAGTGCGCTCCTCGGCCCGTCGGGCACCGGTAAGTCCGTCTTCCTCAAATCGCTCATCGGCCTGCTGCGGCCCGAGCGCGGCAAGATCATCATCGACGGCACGGACATCCTGCAGTGCACCGCCAAGGAGCTCTACGAGATCCGCAAGCTGTTCGGCGTCCTCTTCCAGGACGGCGCGCTGTTCGGCTCCATGGACCTCTACGACAACGTGGCGTTCCCCCTGCGCGAGCACACCCGAAAGCCCGAGTCCGAGATCAGCGACATCGTCATGGAGAAGCTCGAGCTCACCGGTCTGACCGGTGCCGAGGGCAAGTTGCCGGGCGAGATCTCCGGCGGTATGCGGAAGCGGGCCGGCCTCGCCCGCGCGCTGGTGCTCGACCCGGAGATCATCCTCGTCGACGAGCCCGACTCGGGCCTCGACCCGGTCCGCACGACGTACCTCGCGCAGCTGTTGATCGACATCAACGCGCAGATCGACGCCACGATCCTCATCGTGACGCACAACATCAACCTCGCGCGCACGGTCCCCGACAACCTGGGCATGCTCTACCGCAAGAACCTCGTGATGTTCGGCCCGCGTGAGGTGCTGCTCACCAGCGAGGAGCCGTCGGTCCGCCAGTTCCTGCGCGGATCGAAGCTCGGGCCCATCGGCATGTCCGAAGAGAAGGACGACGCGCAGATGCGCCAGGAGCAGGCTCACGCCGAGGCCGGCCACAACGACGGCTCCCCGGGCGAGGACGAGGTCAAGGGCGTTCCGCCGCAGATGCAGCCGACCCCCGGCAGCCCGCAGCGTCAGGGCGAACTCCGCCGCGAGAAGCGGGTCGCCGAGATGCTCGACGCCCTTCCGCCCGAGGCCCGGGAGGCCATCCGGACGGAGTGGGCCGCCCGTGGGCACGGCAACGGACGCTCGACCGCCGCCGCCCACACCCAGGATTCCGTGCCCGCGGAGTCGGCCCACGCCGACTCTGCGACCACCGCTGCAGAGCCCGCCACGACCCCCGCACACGCCGCCACGCCGGGAGGTGCGAGCCCGTCGGGGCTCGACGACCACTACGGTTCCGGTCAGCACTGAGGCAGGAGAGGTCGGGGGAGAATACATGGCGGAGGGCACGACCCAGCAGCCAGAGAGAAGAACAGGGGTGTCGCCGTCGGATGTCGGCGGTGGCGTCCGCACCGCGTTCGGCGAGGCCGGCAAGGTGTTCCGACTCTTCCTCGAGGTGCTGCGGGGAATTTTCAGACGACCGTTCCAGTTCCGTGAGTTCATCGGGCAGTCCTGGTTCATCGCCTCGGTGACGATCCTGCCGTCGGCGCTCGTGGCGATCCCGTTCGGCGCGGTCGTCGCGATGCAGACGGGTTCGCTGGTCCAGCAGCTCGGGGCGGAGGCCTACACCGGGGCCACCGGCGTCCTCGCCGTCGTGCAGCAGGGGGCGCCGCTGGTGACCTCGCTGCTCATTGCCGGCGCGGCGGGGTCCGCGGTCGCCGCCGACCTCGGCGCCCGCACCATCCGCGAGGAACTCGACGCGATGCGGGTGCTGGGGATCGACCCGGTCCAGCGACTCGTGGTCCCCCGCGTGCTGGGCATGATGCTGATCGCCGTCCTGCTCAACGGACTCGTCTCGATCGTCGGCATCGCCGGCGGCTACGTGTTCAACATCCTGCTGCAGGGCGGCACGCCCGGCGCGTACCTCATGTCGTTCGGGGCGCTCGCCCAGCTGCCCGACTTCATCATGTCGTCGCTCAAGGCCCTCGTCTTCGGGCTCATCGCCGGAGTCGTCTCGTCCTACTGCGGCATGAACCCCAAGGGCGGTCCCAAGGGGGTCGGCGACGCCGTCAACCTGGGCGTGGTCCTGACCTTCCTCCTGCTGTTCTTCGCCAACCTCATCCTCACGGCGATGTACCTGCAGATCGTCCCGCCGAAGGGGTCGTAGATGGCGATCCACACCGACGTCGGCCCCACCCGGGCCCGGATCCGGGCCATGATCCGCGGCCCCATAGCCTCGTTCGACTCGCTCGGCGACCAGCTCGCCTTCCACCTGCGCGCGATCCGGTGGATCCCGCAGACGATCGTCCATTACCGCAAAGAGGTTCTGAGGCTCATCGCCGAGGTGACCTTCGGAGTGGGCGTGCTCGCCGTCCTCGGCGGGACCATCGGCGTGATCGTCATGATGAGCGGTTTCACCGGCGTGGTCGTGGGGCTCCAGGGTTACGCCGCCCTGGATCAGATCGGCAGCTCGGTGCTCACCGGCTTCCTGTCGGCCTACGTCAACACCCGTGAGGTCGCGCCGCTGGTGGCCTCACTCGCGCTGTCCGCCACCGTCGGATGCGGGTTCACCGCCCAGCTCGGGGCCATGCGCATCTCGGAGGAGATCGACGCCCTCGAGGTGATGGCGATCCCCAGCGTGCCGTACCTGGTGACCACCCGGATCATCGCCGGGTTCATCGCGGTCATCCCGCTCTATGTGGTCGGTCTGCTGTCGTCCTACCTCGCCACCCGGGGCGTCAACACGATGGTCCAGGGGCAGTCGACGGGCTCCTTCGACCACTACTTCCATCTCTTCCTGCCGCCCGAAGACGTGATCTACTCCTTCGTCAAGGTCATCATCTTCGCGTTCGTCCTGGTGATGATCCACTGCTACTACGGGTTCACCGCCACCGGCGGACCGGCCGGCGTGGGCGTCGCGGTCGGTCGCGCGGTACGCACCACGATCGTCGTGGTGGCCATCCTCAACTTCTTCGTCGGACTCGCCCTGTGGGGCACGACCACGACGGTGCGGGTGGCCGGATGAACGAGATGTCATCGACACGCAAGCGACTCCTGGCGACCCTGTTCGTCGTCATCGTCGTGGCGTTCGTCGCGACCACGGTCGCGATCTACAACCGCGCATTCACCGCGTCCGACAGCGTCACCATGGTCACCGACGACATGGCCTACTCATTGCCCGTGGACGCGGACGTCAAGGCCCGCGGAGTCCTCGTCGGACGGGTCTCCGGGGTCGAGCCCGACGGCGACCAGGTGCGCGTGAACATGGAGTTCGATCCGGACTTCATGGGCCAGCTCCCGGCCAACATCAGCGGCAGGCTCCTGCCCAAGACGCTGTTCGGCGAGCGCTACGTGGACCTCGGCTTCCCCGACACGCCGACGGGCGCGCTCGAACCGGGCGACACCATCGAGCAGGACACGCGGGGTAACGCGGTCGAGCTCGGCCGGGTCCTCGACGGGTTGCTGCCCGTGCTCGAGGCCGTGCCCCCGCAGAAGCTCGCCGGCACCCTCGGCGCGCTCAACCAGGCGCTGGTCGGCCGAGGCGACGAGATCGGGGCGAGCCTGGTGGAGATCGGCCGGGTCTTCGAGGGCATCTCCGAGGAGATGCCCGCCCTGGAGTCCGGGTTGCAGGACCTCGCGACCTTCTCCCAGACGTACTCCGAGGCGCTGCCGGATCTCGTCCACGCCCTCGACGCCCTGCGGACCACCGGCGACACGGTCATCCAGCGGCGCACCGACATCGCGGACGGACTGCAGCGCATCAGCACCTCCGCCGACGTGCTCACCGGATTCCTGGCGACCAACCGCACGGACCTCATCGCCCTGGCGGCCGACTCGCGGACCTCGCTGGAGTACCTCGCCGAATACTCGCCGGCCCTGCCGTGCACCGTGGAGAACTTCATGGTCGCCCTGGACCGCTCCGATGCCATCCTCGGCGTGGGGGACCCGCACCCGGGCATCCGGGTGACCATCGAGGTGGTGAACCCGAAGGGGCGGTACGTGCCCAACCAGGACGAGCCGCGGTTCTTCGACACGCGCGGTCCGCGCTGTTACGAACCGGCCCAGGAGCCCGACATCTTCCCCATGGCCCCCGGCGGGGCGATCGCCGACGGCTCCTTCCAGCCGCCGTCGCGCAACCCCGGCCCGCAGAGCATGCCGACGTTGCCCAATCCGCTGGACAGCGACGGTCCGGTCCCGTCGATCCGGACCAGGGGCTCCGTCCCCGCGGCGCCCGGACGCGCGGTGCCCGAGCAGCCGAACCTGCCGTTCCCGTCGACGGTCACCGCCGGACAGGACGCGGACGTCATGGCCATGGCCTACGCCGGGTCCCCGCTGGAGACCGACACCGTCCGCACGGTCTACGGCGTCGCCTCCGCCCGTGACGCCGCCGAGATCCCCGGCTGGGTCGGCGCCCTCGGCGCCCCGGCGCTCCGCGGGACGGAGGTGGCGTTCAAGTGAAGACCAGACTCAGAGCGCTGTTCCGCGGGGGCCTGCTGTCCTCGTTCGTCAAGCTCGTCATCTTCATCGTGGTCACCGGTCTGCTGTCGACCATCCTCGCCACGACCATCCGGGGCGGTACGCGCGAGGACGGTACCGAGTACTCCGCGATCTTCTCCGACGCGACCATGGTCGAGAAGGGCGACGACGTCCGGATCGCGGGCGTGGTGGTGGGTCACGTGACCGACTTCGAGATCCACGAACGCGACCAGGCCAAGGTGTACTTCACCCTCGCCGGTGACCGCACCCTGCCGGCGAACGTCCACCTCACCCTCCGGTTCCGCAACATGATCGGCCAGCGGTACATGAACATCGCGCGCGAACCGGGGCCGGTCCAGCCGACGCTTCCCGAGGGCACCACCATCCCCATCGAGAAGACGTCGCCCGCCGTCGACCTCACCGCCCTGTTCAACGGCTTCCGACCGCTGTTCACCACCCTGCAGCCCGAGGACGTCAACGCCCTCGCCGACTCGCTGGTGCGGGTCCTGCAGGGCGAGGGCGGCACGGTGACGAACCTCGTCCGTCAGACCGGACAGCTCACCAACCACCTGGCCGACCGCGATCAGGTGATCGGGGAGGTCATCGACAACCTCACCAGGGTCCTGGAGACGATCAACGAGCGCGACGTGCAGTTCCAGCAGCTCGTGGTGACCACCAGGCAGCTCGTCGAGGGACTGGCCGCCGAGCGGGACGCGATCGCCGGTTCGCTCGAGTCGATGGCGGATCTCACGTCCTCGGCCGAGAACGTCGTCACCGCGACGCGGCCGGCCGTCACCGAGTCGCTCGACCATCTCAAGCTGGTCACCGACAATCTCGCCGACAACGAGGAGAAGCTCAGCGAGGTCCTCACGAACATGCCGCTCAACACCGACAACCTCATCCGGATGGGGTCGTTCGGTTCCTGGTTCCAGTTCTATCTGTGCGGCGCCGACATCGTGCACGGCCCGGGTAACAACGTCCCGAACCTGCTGCCCAGCGGAGGACCCACGCTCAACCACGTCCTGTACACCAACGTCGCACCGCGATGCCATGAAGGA
The DNA here is from genome assembly GCF_001815995.1 of Dietzia sp. HMSC21D01. Lineage (NCBI taxonomy): Bacteria > Bacillati > Actinomycetota > Actinomycetes > Mycobacteriales > Dietziaceae > Dietzia > Dietzia sp. HMSC21D01. Next base: position 5,570 of record NZ_KV823958.1, read on the forward strand.
GGGATCCCGTGAGCAGGCGCAAGCCGGGCGAGCCCCGGTTCGGTAACGCCACCATCGGGGCGATCGGCGTGATCACGATCCTCGTGCTCACGCTCGGCTCCTTCCGGCTGGACGCCCTGCCCGTCGTCGGGGCGGGACCCAAGTACGAGGCCTACTTCTCCGAGGCGGCGGGTCTCACCGGCGGCAACGAGGTCCGCGTCGCCGGCATCAAGGTGGGCGTGGTGACCGACGTCGAGCTCGAGGGCGACAAGGTGCTCGTGGGCTTCCGGGCCAAGGACGCGTGGCTGGGCGACGACACCCGGGCGAGCATCCAGGTCAAGACCGTCCTGGGGCAGAAGTTCCTCGCGCTCGACCCCGCGGGGACGGGCGAGCTGGACCGGTCCGAACCGATCCCGCTCGAGCGGACGGTGGCCCCGTACGACGTGGTCACGGCGTTCTCCTCCGCGGCCGAGACGCTCGACGAGATCGACGACGTGAAGCTGGCGGAGAGCCTGGACACCCTCACCGACGCGATGCAGGCCTCACCCGAGGAGTTCCGCGGCGCGGTCGACGGCGTCGCGCGGCTGTCCCAGACCATCTCGAGCCGGGACGCCGAACTACGCCAGCTGCTCGAGGCGACCCGGACGAGCTCGCGGATCCTCGCCGAGCGCAACGACGACTTCCGCCGGCTCATCATCGGCACCGGTCAGCTGCTCGGCGAGCTCAACGAGCGCGCGGAGACCCTCAAGCTGGTCCTGGCGTCGACCCGTGGACTGTCGACCGAGCTGCGGCTGTTCGTGGCGGACAACGAGGCGAAGTTCGGTCCGACCCTCGACAGCCTCGACTCCGCGTTGGAGATCCTCACCGACCACGAGGAGGACCTCAAGAAGTCCATCCACAATCTGGCGCCCTTCTACCGGCTGTACGCCAACATGCTGGGCACCGGTCGGTGGTTCGACTCCGTGGTCACCAACCTCATCCCGCCGGGTGCGCCGGAACCGCCCTTCTACCCGGGTGCCCGGACGCCGGCCCGACAGAGTGGGATCAAGTGATGCACAAAAAGCTGCCGTACTGGTTGGTCGCGCTGCTCCTCGTCGTCGTCGTCGCGGTCGTCGCCGTCACCTACCTCGCCGTCACCCGACTCGGCCGCACCACCATCACCGCGACGTTCCCGTCCGCGGTGGGCGTCTCCGAGGGCACCGACGTCCGGATCCTCGGCGTGACGGTCGGATCGGTCGAGGAGGTCACCCCCATGGGTGACACCGTCGAGGTGCGGCTCCACGTGCGACGCGGCATCGACATCCCCGCCGACGCCAAGGCCGTCCAGGTCACCCCCTCGGTGATCCCGGACCGGAACATCCAGATCGTGCCGGCGTACTCGGGCGGGCCGACGATGGAGTCGGGCGCGCACATCCCCATCGAACGGACGGCGACGCCCGTCGAGGTCGACAAGCTGTACGCGTCGGTCAAGGACCTCACCGAGGCCCTCGGGCCCGACGGCGCGAACCGCGACGGTGCCCTCGACCGCTTCGTCGCCACCTCCGCTGACACCCTCGCGGACAACGGCGCCGCCCTGGGGCGCTCGATCGACGAGCTGTCCCGCGCCGCGACCACGCTGGCCGACTCGAGCCAGGACATCAGCGAGACCGTGATCAACCTGCAGTCCTTCGTCACCATGCTCGCGGAGAACGACGCGCAGGTGCGCGAGTTCAACTCCCAGATGGCCTCGTTCAACCAGACGGTGGCCGGGCAGCGTGAGGACCTCCAGGGTGCGCTGGGCGAACTGAGCTACGCGTTGGCCGACGTCGCGCGCCTCGTGCGGGACAACCAGGACGTCATCCGCAGCAACGCCGACCGCCTGGTGACGATCAGCCAGATCACCGCCGACCAGCGGGACGACCTCGAGGAGATCCTCAAGACCGCGCCCCTGGCGCTGGCCAACCTCATCAACGCCTACGACGCGGAGTCCGGCACCCTGTCGATGCGGCCGAACATCCCCGAGAAGCAGAATCCGGCCGGGATCCTGTGCCAGATCATGAAGCTGGGCCGGCTCAACCCCGGCAACGAACTGTTCCAGGAGCTGGACAACCTCCGTCGCGCCGACATCCAGGCGTGTGAGGCGCTCGCACCCCAGCGCAACCAGGAACTGCGCACGTCCAACCCCGACCTGCCGCTGGGCGTCCTCGCCGGCGAGATGAAGCAGTCCATCCCGGTGCCGGGAACGGTCGAGGGCAACCGCGGGTGGCCCATGACGCCCGCCTCGGAAGGAGGACGGGGATGAGGCGACAGCTCACCTCGGCGGCCCGCGCGGGCCGCGCGCTGGGCGCGGCCGCCCTCGTCGCGGCCGTGGCCGCCGGCTGTTCCATGAACCTCGAGGACTACACGCTGCCCGGCGGCGCCGACGTCGGTGAGGACCCCATGGAGGTCTCCATCAGGTTCGACGACGTCCTCGATCTGGTGCTGCAGTCCACCGTCAAGGTCAACGGACTCGACGCCGGGCGCGTCACCGGCATCTCGCTGGCCGAGGACGGCTGGACGGCCCAGGTCGACATCGTCCTGCGTGACGACCTGGAGCTGCCCGCCAACGCGGAGGCGTCCATCCAGCAGACCAACCTCCTGGGCGAGAAGTTCGTCCAGCTCACACCGCCGGAGGACGAGCCGCCCACCGGTCAGCTCGCGGACGGGGACGTCATCTCCACGTCCAACACCCGGACCGCCACCGACATCGAGCAGGTCCTCGGCGCCCTGTCGCTGCTGCTCAACGGCGGCGGGGTCGACCAGCTGCAGCCGATCGTCGCCGAGCTGCGCAAGGCCACCGACGGCCGCGAGGACGGACTCACCGAGACCCTCCGGTCCGCCGACGAGCTCATCGCCGGGCTCAACCGGCAGCGCGACAGCATCACCGCCGCGCTCGAGGGCGTCAACCTCATGACCGCCCGGGCCAACGACCAGCGCGAACAGATCCAGGCCGCGCTCGACGAGCTCCCCGCCGGCGTCGCGGTCCTCGAGGAGCAGCGACCGCAACTGGTGGAGATGCTGCGTCGCATCGACGCCCTGGGCCAGGTCGGGTCCGACATCCTGCTCACCAGCCGTGAGGACCTCATCGCCGACCTGCGTGCCCTCCGGCCCGTGCTGCAGTACCTCGGTGAGTCCACGCCGGACCTCATCGAGCTCACCGGCTTCGTGCCCACGTTCCCGTTCCCCGACTCGTCGATCCGCTCGACCATCGGCGGCTCGGCCAACGTGTTCCTGTCGATCGACGCGACGATCTCCGAGACACTCCGCAACCTCGGGGCGAACCAGGGCGACCCGGTTCCGCTGCGTCCGACCACCACCCGCGGGCCGTACAACGTCGACCCCGGCAACCCGTGGGAGGGCGACAACGGCCCGGACCGGAGGACCACCATCGTGCTGCCGTTGTTGCCGGTACCGCCCGTCATGGACCGGGCCGTCGTGCCCAGGCCCGCGCCGGGGACCTCGGAGTTCTCCGAAAACTACCTGCCCGAACCAGGGGAGCCCGGATTCCGATGAGCAAGACACTGAGAACCCAGCTCATCGCCTTCTGCGTGATCGCAGCGGTGGGCATCGCCTACGTCGGCGCGAACTACGTCCGGCTGCCCTCCCTGCTGGGGATCGGGCAGTACCAGGTCTACCTCGACCTGCCGGACACCGGCGGCGTGTTCACCAACGCGGCCGTCAACTACCGCGGGACCGCCGTCGGGCGCGTGGGGGAGCTGACGCTCACCGACGACGGAGTGCGCGTCGAACTCGACCTGGACTCCAGCGCCCCGGGGATCCCCGCGGACACGGTGGCCGTGGTCGCCAATCGCTCGGCTATCGGCGAGCAGTACGTGGACCTCAGGCCCAACAGCTACACCGAGCCGCACCTGCAGGACGGCGACGTCATCTCGGCCGGGAGCGAGGCGTTGCCCGTGCGCGTCGAGGATCTGCTGGCCTCGGTCGACGACCTGTCCCGTTCGGTCCCGCTGGACGACCTCGAGGTGATGGTCGACGAACTCGGCGACGCCTTCGAGGGCCGTGGGCCGCAACTCCAGCGGCTGTCGGACTCGCTCATCCGCCTCTCCGAGGAGGGGATCCGCACGATGCCGCAGCTGCAGGCGCTCATCCGGGACGGGGCGACCGTGCTCGACACCCAGGCCGATCAGTCCGGGGAGATCGTCAGCTTCTCGCGTGACCTGCGGACCGTGACCGAGGCGCTGCGGGACTCCGATTCGGATCTCGAGCGGCTCATCACCACGGCCCCCGAGTTCGCCGACGAGACCCGCGCGCTGATCGACAACTCCGGAGAGCCCCTCACCCGGGCCGTGGGCAACCTGTCCACGACCATGAAGACCGTCGACCCGCTGGCGCCGTCGTTCGTGATGCTGCTGCAGTTGCTGCCCGCACTGTCCGCGGGCGGTCTGTCCGTGGCACCGGGCGACGGGACCATCCACTTCGGTCTGGTGCTGGAGATGGACAACCCCACACCCTGTACGCAGGGCTACGAAGGGACCTACGAGATCATCGAGCAACTCAAGGCGCAGGACCCGTCCTTCGACCCGCAGGAGCAGAACTTCCCGCCCAACTACGAGGCGCGATGCACGGTGCCGTTCGGCAGCCCCACGGCTGTCCGCGGGGCCGACCGGGTGGAGTACGCACACCCCGATGTCCCGCAGCCCTGGGACAGTAAGCCGAAGATCGACCCGGACCGCCTCAACCTGTCCGTGGCCGCCGAGCAGCTCGCCGTCCTCCAGGGGCTGATCCCACGGTGACGGGGCGACCGGGCGATCACCCGTCAGGACGCCCGTCCGGTACCGTCGCCGCCATGAGTTCGCAGGAGACGAACGAGGACCCCACGCCCGCCGCGGCCGACCGCACGCGGGCCGGCGTCCCCGTCTGGATGGCCGTCGTGGCCGTCCTCGTGTTGGTGGCCGGGCTCGCGGTCCTCGGGGTCGGGGGGACGCGATACCTCCAGGCGCGGTCCGCGCACCAGGTGGCGCAGGAGCGCGAGGAGGTCGCCGAGACGGCCGCCCAGGTGATCATCAACGCGTTCAGCTTCGACCACCGCGACGTGGACCGGTCGCTCGAGCAGCTCGCCGCCGCCTCGACGGGCGATTTCCTCGCCGAGCAGGAGCAGTGGGCCCAGGACGTGCGCACGCGCGTGGTGGAGCAGAAGGCGGTCACCACGGCCACCGTCTCCCACACCGCGGTCGAGACCCTCGACCGGGACGCCGGCGATGCCGCCGTGCTGGTCGTGTTCACCGCGCACTCCGAGCGCGAGGGCCAGGACGACATCACGGGCCGCCAGGCCATGCGGGTCGACCTCACCCGCGTGGACGGGCAGTGGAAGGCCGACGCGGTCAACCAGGTCGGCGTGACCGTCCCCGTCGGCCAGTCCAGCGCCTCGGTGCAGGACCTGGCGGTGCCCGAGGAGGGCGTCGGCGAGCAGGGAACCGACGGGCAGGGAGACGGCGAACAGCCGGCCGACGAGGACGCGGGCGCGACGGGGGAGACCGACGACGCGCCGGAGGCGGGGGAGACCACCCCGGCGCCGACGACCACCGCCGGCCGATGACGAAGGGCGGGAAGAACTGATGCCACCCATCAAGAGAACCCAGAAGCAGGCCACCCCGCAGGCCCGGCGACGCCTCGCCGGCCACTCCGGGCCGATCCGGCCCGCGACAACCGCCGGCACGGCCGCCCCGGCCACAGACGACGCGCAGGACGCGGCGACGGACGGCGACACGGGGGAGCGCACGCCTCGTCGTCGTCCCCCCGGGGTCGTCCTCGCGTCCGCCGCCGTGGCGGTCGGCCTGGTCGCCGGCGCCACGGGGGCGTTCCTGGCGACCGAACCCGGCGTCTCGGTCGAGAACCGCGCGTTCGTGGACCAGCAGGCCACCGACGAGGTCCTCGCCGCCGCGACGACCAACGTGCAGCGGCTCGTGGCGATCGACCACGAGAAACTCGACGAGTACCAGGCCTCGCTCGGGGAGTTCCTCACCCCGGATCTCGTGGAGGAGCTCGAGCGGAACTGGCCCGCCCTACGGGACAGCTATGAGCAGACCGCGACCACCGTCGACGCGCTCGTCCGTGAGGCGGGCCTGTCCTACCTGCAGGGCGACAAGGCCGAGGTCCTGCTGGTGCAGGACGTGTCCATGAGCCGCGACGGCGCGGCCGCCGGCAGTACCAGCGGCACGTACCTCGTCGGTCTCGACAAGGTCGACGGCGTGTGGAAGCTGTCCAGGATCCCCGACCTCCCCTCCTGACGGAGCCTGTGCGAGCACCGATCCGAGACCCGACCGAGTCGGATCCTTGACGAACGGGCTTTCACCCGTCACCCTTTAGGAGCGTCGGGCGTGATCCACACCGCCCGGGCGCGACGTCCCGACCGGGGGCCGATGAGGCGAGAGCCACGAGGGCAACCAGCGCAGAGACGGACGACGCGCCGTGTATATGAGCAGCCTCCGGGGCTTTCCCGTCGAAGGCTGGACTTCGTCGCCGCCTTCCGCTAGATTAGGTCGTTGCGCTGGCTGCTATTTGCCCACTCGTCCGTCCGTGACGGCTCGTCCCCGGTTTCCCCGGGCGATTTCCGAGCCTTCCATCCGGCCGCGGACCTGGGGGGATAACCGTCGGCGGACCGCTCGCAGATACATCTGTGGTCACCGCCCGTGGTGATCACGTGAGGTGCTGGAAGGACCCATCTTGGCAGTCTCCCGCCAGACCACGTCAGTCTCCACCGTTCCCGGTGCGCCCCGGAGAGTCTCGTTCGCGAAGCTCTCCGAGCCGTTGCCGGTCCCGGGGCTGCTCGACCTCCAGACGGAGTCGTTCGAGTGGTTCATCGGTTCGGAGGAGTGGCAGCAGAGGGCCGCCTCGCGCGGTACCACGAACCTCGAGGGAGGTCTGGAGTCCATCCTCAAGGAGATCTCCCCGATCGAGGACTTCTCCGGCTCCATGTCCCTCTCGTTCTCGGAGCCGTACTTCGAAGAGGTGAAGGCGTCCCTCGAGGACTGCCGCGAGAAGGACCGCACGTACGAGGCGCCCCTGTTCGTCACCGCGGAGTTCGAGAACACCGAGACCGGTGAGATCAAGTCCCAGACCGTCTTCATGGGCGATTTCCCCATGATGACCGACAAGGGCACGTTCATCATCAACGGCACCGAGCGGGTCGTCGTGTCCCAGCTCGTCCGGTCGCCGGGCGTGTACTTCGACCGTTCACGCGACAAGTCCACGGAGAAGGACGTCCACTCCGTCAAGGTCATCCCGTCGCGTGGCGCATGGCTCGAGTTCGACGTCGACAAGCGCGACACCGTCGGCGTGCGCATCGACCGCAAGCGTCGCCAGTCGGTCACCGTGCTGCTCAAGGCGCTCGGCTGGACCACCACCGAGATCAAGGAGCGCTACGGCTTCTCCGAGATCATGATGTCCACGCTCGAGAAGGACACGGTCGAGGACACCGACCAGGCCCTGCTGGAGATCTACCGCAAGCTGCGTCCGGGCGAGCCGCCGACCCGCGAGTCCGCCGAGGCCCTCCTGGAGAACCTCTTCTTCAAGGAGAAGCGCTACGACCTGGCCCGCGTCGGTCGCTACAAGGTCAACCGCAAGCTCGGCCTGCCGGATCCCGAGGGCGACGCCACCACCACGCTCACGCGTGAGGACATCGCCGCGACCATCGAGTACCTCGTGCGCCTCCACGCGGGCGAGACGAGCATGCAGGTCGCCGGTGGCCGCGAGGTGCCGGTCGAGGTCGACGACATCGACCACTTCGGCAACCGTCGTCTGCGTACCGTCGGCGAGCTCATCCAGAACCAGGTCCGCGTCGGTCTGTCCCGTATGGAGCGCGTCGTCCGCGAGCGCATGACCACGCAGGACTCCGAGGCGATCACCCCGCAGTCGCTGATCAACATCCGGCCCATCACCGCGGCACTCAAGGAGTTCTTCGGAACCTCCCAGATGTCGCAGTTCATGGACCAGAACAACCCGCTGTCGGGCCTGACGCACAAGCGTCGCCTCTCGGCGCTCGGGCCCGGCGGCCTCTCGCGTGAGCGCGCCGGCCTCGAGGTCCGCGACGTCCACGCCTCGCACTACGGCCGCATGTGCCCGATCGAGACCCCCGAGGGTCCCAACATCGGCCTCATCGGTTCGCTCTCGGTGTACGCCCGCGTCAACCCGTTCGGGTTCATCGAGACCCCGTACCGCCGTGTCGTCGACGGCGTCGTCACCGACCAGGTGGACTACCTGACGGCTGACGAGGAGGACCGCTACGTCGTGGCGCAGGCCAACTCGGAGATCGACGCCGAGGGCCGCTTCGTCGAGGACCGCATCCTCGTCCGCAAGAAGCACGGCGACGTCGAGGTCGTCGAGGCCGGCGACGTCGACTACATGGACGTCTCGCCGCGGCAGATGGTCTCCGTCGCCACCGCGATGATCCCGTTCCTCGAGCACGACGACGCGAACCGTGCCCTCATGGGCGCGAACATGCAGCGTCAGTCCGTCCCGCTCGTGCGTTCCGAGGCGCCGCTCGTCGGCACCGGCATGGAGCTGCGTGCGGCTGTCGACGCCGGCGACGTCGTCGTCAACACCAACCCGGGCATCGTGGAGGAGGTCTCGGCCGACTTCATCACCGTCATGGACGACGACGGCGGTCGCCAGACCTACCGGCTGTCCAAGTTCGCGCGCTCCAACCAGGGCACCTGCTCCAACCAGAAGCCGATCGTCGACGAGGGCGACCGCGTCGAGGCAGGCCAGGTCCTCGCCGACGGCCCCTGCACCGAGAACGGTGAGATGGCGCTCGGCAAGAACCTGCTCGTGGCGATCATGCCGTGGGAGGGCCACAACTACGAGGACGCGATCATCCTCTCGCAGCGCCTGGTGGAGGAGGACGTGCTCACGTCCATCCACATCGAGGAGCACGAGATCGACGCCCGCGACACCAAGCTGGGCGCCGAGGAGATCACCCGTGACATCCCCAACGTCTCCGACGAGGTCCTCGCCGACCTCGACGACCGCGGCATCGTGCGCATCGGCGCCGAGGTCCGCGACGGCGACGTGCTGGTCGGCAAGGTCACCCCGAAGGGCGAGACCGAGCTGACCCCGGAGGAGCGCCTGCTGCGCGCGATCTTCGGTGAGAAGGCGCGCGAGGTGCGCGACACCTCGCTCAAGGTGCCCCACGGTGAGTCCGGCAAGGTCATCGGCGTGCGCGTGTTCTCGCGTGACGACGACGACGATCTGCCCCCCGGCGTCAACGAGCTGGTGCGCGTGTACGTGGCGCAGAAGCGCAAGATCCAGGACGGCGACAAGCTCGCCGGCCGCCACGGCAACAAGGGCGTCATCGGCAAGATCCTCCCCGCCGAGGACATGCCGTTCATGCCCGACGGCACGCCGGTGGACATCATCCTCAACACGCACGGCGTCCCGCGTCGTATGAACATCGGTCAGATCATGGAGACCCACCTCGGCTGGCTGGCCAAGGCGGGCTGGGAGGTGCCGCGCGAGGCGGACGGCTCCCTGCCCGACTGGGCGACCAAGCTGCCGGAGGAGATCCACCACGTCGAGCCCGGGACCAACACCGCCACCCCCGTCTTCGACGGCGCGGCCGACACCGAGATCACCGGTCTGCTCGGCTGCACCCTGCCGAACCGTGACGGTGAGCGGATGGTCAAGGCCGACGGCAAGGCGACGCTGTTCGACGGCCGCTCCGGCGAGCCGTTCCCGTACCCCGTCGCCGTGGGTTACATGTACATCCTCAAGCTGCACCACCTGGTGGACGACAAGATCCACGCCCGCTCGACCGGTCCGTACTCGATGATCACCCAGCAGCCGCTCGGCGGTAAGGCCCAGTTCGGTGGCCAGCGCTTCGGTGAGATGGAGTGCTGGGCGATGCAGGCCTACGGCGCGGCGTACACGCTGCAGGAGCTGCTCACGATCAAGTCCGACGACGTCGTGGGCCGCGTGAAGGTCTACGAGGCGATCGTCAAGGGCGAGAACATCCCCGAGCCGGGCATCCCGGAGTCCTTCAAGGTCCTCCTCAAGGAGCTGCAGTCGCTGTGCCTCAACGTCGAGGTGCTCTCCAGCGACGGCCAGGCGGTCTCCCTGGGCGAGGGTGACGACGACGACCTCGACCGCACCGCCGCGAACCTCGGGATCAACCTCTCACGCGACGAGTCCTCGGCGGCCGACGAGCTGGCCCAGTAGGCGGGAGGGCGGCAGCCGCCGCCCCGCCCCGCACCCGACAGATTCGAGTTCCACCACGGCGGGCCCCACCGGCCCCACCCCGCGAGGGGCCCGCCATCATCCCACCCGGGAAAGGACGCCTACGTGCAGGACGTCAACTACTTCGACGAGCTGGTCATCAGCCTCGCGACCGCCGAGGACATCCGTAACTGGTCCTACGGCGAGGTCAAGAAGCCGGAGACCATCAACTACCGCACCCTCAAGCCGGAGAAGGAGGGCCTGTTCTGCGAGAAGATCTTCGGCCCCACCCGGGACTGGGAGTGCTACTGCGGCAAGTACAAGCGCGTGCGCTTCAAGGGCATCATCTGTGAGCGCTGCGGCGTCGAGGTGACCCGCGCCAAGGTGCGTCGTGAGCGTATGGGCCACATCGAGCTGGCCGCGCCCGTCACCCACATCTGGTACTTCAAGGGCGTCCCGTCGCGTCTGGGTTACCTCCTGGACCTCGCGCCCAAGGACCTCGACAAGATCATCTACTTCGCCGCCTACGTCATCACGGGCGTCGACACCGAGCTGCGTCACAACGAGCTCAGCACCCTCGAGGCCCAGGTCCTCGAGGAGCGCAAGATCATCGAGGACGAGCGCGACTCCGACATCGAGGCCCGCGCGCGCAAGCTCGAGGCCGACCTCGCCGAGCTCGAGGCCGAGGGTGCCAAGGCCGACCAGCGCCGCAAGGTCAAGGACGGCGGCGAGAAGGAGATGAAGAAGATCCGCGAGGCCGCCCAGCGTGAGCTGGACCGCCTCGAGGAGATCTGGAACACCTTCGTCAAGCTCGACGTCAACCAGATCATCGTCGACGAGGGCATCTACCGCGAGCTCGAGGACCGCTTCGGTGAGTACTTCGAGGGCGGAATGGGCGCCGAGGCGATCCAGCAGCTGCTGCTCAACTTCGACCTCGAGGCCGAGGCGGAGTCGCTGCGCGAGATCATCCGCAACGGCAAGGGTCAGAAGAAGATCCGCGCCCTCAAGCGGCTCAAGGTCGTCTCCGCGTTTCTGCAGTCGGGCAACCACCCGGCCGCGATGGTGCTCGGCGCCGTCCCGGTGATCCCGCCGGAGCTGCGGCCGATGGTCCAGCTCGACGGTGGCCGCTTCGCCACCTCGGACCTCAACGACCTCTACCGTCGCGTGATCAACCGCAACAACCGTCTCAAGCGACTGATGGACCTCGGCGCGCCCGAGATCATCGTCAACAACGAGAAGCGGATGCTGCAGGAGTCCGTCGACGCGCTGTTCGACAACGGCCGCCGCGGCCGGCCGGTCACGGGGCCGGGCAACCGCCCGCTCAAGTCCCTGTCTGACCTCCTCAAGGGTAAGCAGGGCCGGTTCCGTCAGAACCTGCTCGGCAAGCGTGTCGACTACTCGGGCCGTTCGGTCATCGTCGTCGGTCCGCAGCTCCAGCTGCACCAGTGTGGTCTGCCCAAGCTCATGGCGCTCGAGCTGTTCAAGCCGTTCGTCATGAAGCGGCTCGTGGACCTCAACCACGCGCAGAACATCAAGTCCGCCAAGCGGATGGTCGAGCGTCAGCGCGACCAGGTGTGGGACGTGCTCGAAGAGGTCATCGCCGAGCACCCGGTGATGCTCAACCGTGCGCCCACGCTGCACCGTCTCGGCATCCAGGCGTTCGAGCCGCAGCTCGTCGAGGGTAAGGCCATCCAGCTGCACCCGCTCGTGTGTGAGGCCTTCAACGCCGACTTCGACGGTGACCAGATGGCCGTGCACCTCCCGCTGTCCGCGGAGGCGCAGGCCGAGGCGCGCATCCTCATGCTCGCGTCGAACAACATCCTGTCGCCGGCGTCGGGTCGTCCGCTCGCCATGCCGCGACTGGACATGGTCACGGGCCTGTACTACCTGACCCGTCTGGACGAGGGTGCCGAGGGCGCCTACGAGCCCGCCACCGACGACGCGCCGGCGACCGGCGTGTACGCGACCCCGGCCGAGGCCATCATGGCCGTCGACCTGGGTGTGCTCGACATCCACGCCCCGATCCGGGTCCGGATGACGCAGCAGCGCCCCAGCGCCGAGATCGAGGCGGAGCAGTTCCCCGAGGGCTGGACCCCCGGGCAGGAGTGGCTGGCCGAGACCACGCTCGGCCGCGTCATGTTCAACGAGCTGCTCCCGGCGGACTACCCGTTTGTCAACGAGCAGATGCCGAAGAAGCGTCAGGCCGTCATCATCAACGACCTGGCCGAGCGCTACCCGATGATCGTCGTGGCGCAGACGGTGGACAAGCTCAAGGACACCGGCTTCTACTGGGCCACCCGGTCGGGTGTCACCATCGCCATGTCCGACGTGCTCGTGCCGCCGGCCAAGAAGGAGATCCTCGCCTCCTACGACACCAAGGCCGCGCGCCTGGAGTCGCAGTACGACCTCGGCAAGATCACCGACGAGGAGCGGAAGAGCGACCTGGTCAAGCTCTGGCAGGAGGCCACCGACGAGATCGGCCAGGCCATGGAGGCCAACTACCCGGACGACAACCCGATCCCGACGATCGTGAAGTCGGGCGCGGCGGGCAACATGACCCAGATCCGGTCGCTGGCCGGCATGAAGGGCCTGGTGACCCGTCCGAACGGCGAGTTCATCCCGCAGCCCATCAAGTCCTCGTTCCGCGAGGGCCTGACGGTGCTCGAGTACTTCATGAACACGCACGGTGCGCGTAAGGGCCTGGCCGACACCGCCCTGCGTACCGCCGACTCGGGCTACCTCACCCGTCGTCTGGTCGATGTCTCCCAGGACGTCATCGTCCGCGAGACCGACTGTGGCACCAGCAAGGGCGTGGAGACGACGATCGCCCGTCCGATCATGGACGCCCAGGGCAACTCCACGGGTGTTCTCGAGCGCGACGAGCACGTCGAGACCTCGACGTTCGCCCGGACGCTCGCCGAGGACGCGGTCGACGCGAACGGCACGGTCATCGTGTCGGCGGGCACCGACCTGGGTGACCCGACCATCGAGGCGCTCATCAACGCCGGCGTGGAGAAGGTCAAGGTCCGCTCGGTGCTGACCTGCACCACCGGCACCGGCGTCTGCGCGACCTGCTACGGCCGCTCGATGGCGACCGGTCAGCTGGTCGACATCGGCGAGGCCGTCGGCATCGTCGCCGCACAGTCGATCGGTGAGCCCGGTACCCAGCTCACGATGCGTACGTTCCACCAGGGTGGCGTCGGCGACGACATCACCGGTGGTCTGCCGCGTGTGCAGGAGCTGTTCGAGGCGCGCGTGCCCAAGGGCAAGGCGCCGATCGCCGAGGAGGCGGGCCGGATCCGCATCGACGAGGAGGAGCGCTTCTACACGATCACGATCGTGCCCGACAACGGTGCGGACGAGATCGTCTACGAGAAGCTCTCCAAGCGTCAGGGACTCGCCCACATCACCCTCGACGACGGCTCCTCGCGGCCGATCGCCGACGGCGACCATCTCGAGCGCGGTCAGGCCCTCCTCGAGGGCCCGGCCGACCCGCACGAGGTGCTGGCGATCCTCGGTCCGAACGGTGTCCAGAAGCACCTCGTCGACGAGGTGCAGAAGGTCTACCGCTCGCAGGGCGTGTCGATCCACGACAAGCACATCGAGGTCATCGTCCGCCAGATGATGCGCCGCGTCGCGATCAACGAGTCGAACAGCACCGAGTTCCTGCCGGGTGCCCTGGTGGAGCGTGCCGAGCTCACGGCGGAGAACCGCCGCGTGCTCACCGAGGGCGGTTCGCCGGCCTCGGCACGCCCGGTCCTCATGGGCATCACCAAGGCCTCGCTCGCCACCGACTCGTGGCTCTCGGCGGCCTCCTTCCAGGAGACCACCCGCGTCCTCACCGACGCCGCGATCAACAAGCGGTCGGACCGGCTCGTGGGCCTCAAGGAGAACGTCATCATCGGTAAGCTCATCCCGGCGGGTACCGGTATCAACCGCTACCGGAACTCGACGGTCGAGCCCACCGAGGAGGCCCGCGCCGCCGCCTACTCCATCCCGGACTACGGCGACGGCTTCTACGGCCCCGAGGACGGTTTCGGCGACGCCACCGGCGCGTCCGTCCGCCTCGACGACCTGGGCTACTGATCGGCTGGCGCGGCAGGATCGCCGCCGCGCCCAGCCA
>NZ_KV823959.1:0-1402 GCF_001815995.1 Dietzia sp. HMSC21D01
GACTCGGGGTGGCAGGGAAAGAGGGCTGACAGTGATGATGTGTGTAGTGGTTCTTCGGGCGGGTCTGACTCACGGGCTGACCGTCGCGGTGGCTGACTAGAAGCGGATTTGTCGGCCCGCTCGGGGGATCGCTACGCACGCGACCGGACGGGCGTTTGTGACCTCATAGGAGCTTGGTTCAGAAGCCCCGCCACTGTCTTGTCCGCCCGCCTGGCCGGCGCGTGCTGCCCCACCGGGATCAACGAGAAAGGCAGCAGTGACCATGATGTCCGATCAGCACGTGCATGTCATCGCCGGAGTGGATACGCATGGCCAGACCCATCACGCGGCGGTGATCGACTCCCTCGGGCGGCATCTGGCCGACCGAGAGTTCCCGGCCACGGGTTCCGGGTACCGGCAGCTACTTTCATGGCTCGGCGGCCACGGCACCGTGCAGGCCGTTGGGGTCGAGGGCACCGGTGCCTACGGCGCCGAGCTGTCTCGGGTGCTGGCCCGGGCCGGACTATCGGTGGTCGAAGTCGACCGACCCGACCGCAAGACCCGGCGGATGAAGGGCAAGTCCGACCCGATAGACGCCTATGCCGCTGCTACCGCGGTCGCCTCCGGGCGTGCCACTGGCGTGCCGAAGACCCGCGACGGGATCGTGGAGGCCGTCCGGGCCTTGCGTGTGCCTCGGCGCTCCGCGGTCAAGGCCCGTACCCAAGCGATCAACCAGGCCAGGCAGCTGGTGATCACCGCTCCGGAGGAATTGCGAGCCCAGTTGCGTGGCCTGCCCGCCCGCGAGCTGGCCGCAGTCTGCGCCCGGTTCCGTCCCAGCGACCTCGCTAGTCCCCTCGGCGCGACCAAGGCGGCACTACGCATTCTGAGCCGCCGGATCCTGGCACTGAGTGAGGAGATCGCCGACCTCGACGTCGAGCTGAAAGCCCTGACCGCGCAGACGGCTCCGACCCTGATGAACCGCATGGGCGTGGGACCTGACGTCGCCGGGCAGCTTCTGGCCACCGCGGGCGACAACCCAGACAGGCTGCGCTCCGAAGCGGCGTTCGCGCACCTGTGCGGCGTGGCCCCGATCCCTGCCTCTTCAGGACGACGAGACCGACACCGACTCAACCGCGGTGGCGACCGGGCCGCGAACCACGCCCTGCATACCATCGCACTGAGCCGCATGCGATGGGACGAACGCACCCGCTCCTACGTTGACCGACGAACCGCGCAAGGCCTGTCCAAGAAAGACATCATGCGCTGCCTCAAACGCCACATCGCGCGCGAGATCTACCATGCCCTGATCAACGACCTACAGGCTCGCGACCCCGCCACCAAAGCACCGACCACCGCCGACCTCGCCAAAGCCGCTTGACATCCATAGGAGCATCCACCAGATCGCCCCACCACCCACGGCCGG
>NZ_KV823960.1:0-1828 GCF_001815995.1 Dietzia sp. HMSC21D01
GCGGGCCTGGCCGACGAGGTGTCGCGGCTCGGCGCCGAGCGGGTGCTCCGGGTCGGGGCGGTGTCGTTCGGATACGACGACGGCGAGGTGGTCGATTCCCCGACCGACCGGCCGGGGCTCGAGGAGCTGACCGGGATTACCTTCGATTCCGAGCTGGAGGTCCCCGGCGACCGGATCGATGACGTCACGGTCCACCAGTCACCCGGCGCGCCGGCGCTGATGACGATCGGCGGTCTGAACGCCGCGGGCGGCGGCGCGGATGCCGCCGGAGGCGGCGAGGGCGCGGCAGAGCCGTTCGAGCCGGGTGCACCCGCATGGGACGGCGACGACGCCCCGAGCGTGCTCGTCCACGACCGGACCCCCGTCGCGTCGATCGCGACGGCCGTGGCCGCGGGTGCGGCGGTGTCCCACCTCCGGGCACCGGATCCCCGGGTCGACGGCGGGTCGGTCGAGGCCGTGCGCGACGCCGACGCCGTCTACGCGCTCGGGCCCGGCTGGGGCACCGAGGAGGAGCTCGACGACCGCGTCGAGACCGCCCGGACGGTGCCCGAGCTCCCCGGTGGCGGGCAGCTCATGTTCCCGGGACGGCGGTTCGTCGCGGCCTACGGGTCGCCGATCACCCCTGCGCTGGGCATCCTCGGCGAGCAGGGGCCCGCCGAGAGCGTGGCGCGCGTGCAGACCCTGGTCGACCAATACCAGCCGTTCTCGCCGGAACCGGTGATCCCGGCGTTCGAGATCATCGGCACGGTCGCCGCGGGCGGGCCCGGCGCGGACGGGAACTTCACCAACGAGTGGCCGCCGGAGGTGTTCGTCCCGATGGTCGACGCGATCACCGACGCCGGTGGCTACGCGGTGATCGACCTGCAGCCGGGGATGGCCGACATGGTCGACCAGGCGAAGATCTTCGAGGACCTGCTGCGCAGGCCCGGCGTAGGGCTGGCGCTGGACCCCGAGTGGAAACTGAAGCCGGGCCAGCAGCCGGGCGCGCAGATCGGGTCGGTGGACGCCGAGGAGATCAACCGGGTGATCCACTGGCTGGCGGACCTGACCCGCGACAGCGGGGGACCGCAGAAGCTGCTCATCCTCCACCAGTTCAGCATGGCCATGATCAGCAACCGCGACCGGATAGACACCTCCCGCCCGGAGGTGGCGATCGCCCTGCACGCCGACGGGCACGGCACCCCGGGCCTGAAGATGGAGACGTGGGACGTCCTGCGCAGCGGGCTCTCTCCCGACATCTGGATGGCCTGGAAGAACTTCTACGACGAGGACACGCCCACGTTCACGCCCGAGCAGACGATGGCCGTGCGGCCGCGCCCGTGGTTCGTGTCCTATCAGTGACCCGGCAGGCCTGCCCGAGGTGACGTCGCCGGCGAGGTGGTCAGCGGCCGAGGATCCGGTCCGCCACGTGCCGGCCGGCCATCCCGTGCACGCCGGGCCCGGGCGGCGTGGAGCCCGAGGCGTGCCAGACGCCGGGGACGGGCGTGGCGAACGGGTCGACCCGCGGCACCGGGCGCGCGACCAGACCCCGCAGGTCCACCCGTCCCGCCGCGATGTCCCCGCCGGCGTTGTTGGCGTTGTGTTCGGCCATCCGGTCCGCGGGCGTGCAGTGGGTGGCGAGTACGACGTCGCGCACTCCCGGTGCGACCTCCTCCAGCGCGGCGAGCACCTGCTCGGTCTGGTCGCGGCCGGAGTAGGCGGGGACGTGGGCGTAGGTCCACAGTGGCCGCCGGCCGTCCGGGGCGATGCGGCCGGGGTCGGTCACCCACGGCTGCGCGACGAGGATCATCGGGCGCTCGGCGTGGCGGCCGGCGGCCACCTCGCGCTC